>NZ_JAUBTO010000023.1:0-71591 GCF_036702495.1 Microcoleus sp. C2D2
GTTGGAGAATCTGTCGGCGCCGGTGTTGCCGTCGGTGTTGGAGAATCTGTCGGCGCCGGTGTTGCCGTCGGTGTTGGAGAATCTGTCGGCGCCGGTGTTGCCGTCGGTGTTGGCGCCGGTGTCTGTGACGGAGAAGCCGTAACCTGTTCCCCTGTAATAAAAATTGGGTCTTTCTTATTCCCAGTTGCAATCTTGCCAGCAGTACCGCTGTCGTTGTCCTCATAGGCGGACCCGACGCCGAAAGTAGCGCCTCCGTGGCTAATGCTGATACCTCCACCATTATTACCGTTGTTCCCTGTCGTGGAGGCGGAAATGCTGCAACGTTGATCCGAACACGACTCGTTGTTTGAGCTTGCGATCAAGCCTGTAGCTCGGAAATAACCGCCGGCTGTAATGGCAATATCTCCTCCTTCTGTTTTGCCTTCGGTGTTGATATGGGTTACTACGATGTCGTTGCTGGCGTTGAGGGTGACTTGACCGCCGTTTTTGCCTGTGGCGTCTATGGATCCTGTTTGAATGTTGCTTGAGGGTCCTACAGTTTCAACGTCTCCGGCGTTAATAGTAACGTTTCCGGAGTCGCCGTTTTTGTCGCTCGACCCTGCGTTGATATTGCCTGTTTCTACTTTTCCTGTCTCGCTGGTGACGTTGATGTTGCCGCCGTCGTTGTTGGAGCTGGAGTTGAGATCGCGAGTGCTAATGTCGCCGTTAGCTTTTAGGGCGATCGCGCCGCCTTGGGTGGTCAGGTTTGTGCTGACTGCAACGCTGTTGGCTGCTTGAATTTCGATCGCGCCGCCTTCGGGGGCCAGGTTTCCGGTGACTGCAACGTCCCCCGCAGCTACTACTCGGTTAGCCGGGTTAGACGCCGTGAGTACCACTTGACCGTTGTCCAAGCTGAGGCCTGTAGCGTTCGCTTGACCGATGCCTGTGAGCAGTTCGGGCAAGGATGCGATCGGCAATCCCGAACCTGTGCTGCTCGTCCCTGAAGCCTGGATTTCCAAACTTAGCAAACTGTTTGCCTCGCTGACGCGCACTAAATTTGTCCCGGGGACTGATGCTAGGGTAATTTGACCGTCTGGGGCCGAAAGGCTGCCGGTGCTGACAACGGTGCCGCCGAGCAAGGTTAAGTTCCCTGACTCGACTGTTAAGTTTGCCGTGCTGATAATTGCCCCTGCTTGAGCGCCTCCAAAAGCAAAGGAAGTGGGCGCCCCTGTCAGAGATGTGTAGTTGGGAGTACCGACAGCGTTAAAGAACAACGAGCCATTACTACCAAATCCAATACCCGTGGCGGTGGTTGCTGTGAAAGAACCCGGCACGTCTAAGCTGGCCTTGCTGCCAAATATAAGGCCGGATGGATTCATCAGAAACAAGTTAGGATTGTTGCCGCCGCTTACTTTAATTAAGCCGTTAATAATCGAGGGGTCGCCCCCGTTTATGCGCCCTAAAATGTTTTCAATTTTGGAGTATGAGTTTGATAGTTTAAAGAGGGCAGTCTCGTTTTGCAACAAGCCGAATTGTGTAAAACTGTGGAAGAGATTTTTTCCCTTGTCCGAGGTTGTTCCGCCTTCAATATTGAAAGTTCCGTTTTGGCCTGCGGGAGTGCTTACTGTTGTTCCCGTTCCCGTGGGGCCCGTCTCTGGCTGAATGCTTTGAGCTTCGGCTTTTGCTTGCAACAAGTAAAGATTTATTAAGATCATTGGCAGAGAAAGTGCCAGCGATCTTATTCTTCTTTTAGAGATAAAGCTTGCCTGTAATTGAATATTTTTGGGGGTTTTCATAGGTTTTTAATGGGTAAAATATATCAATACTTTGGACGGTTTTTGATTCCCAACCTTAGAATAAGGGTTTCAAGGCTCCAAGGAATCGAGCTACCAACGGAAAATCAAGGGTTTCAGACTACGAACTAAAAACAGTCCGGACTATTGATACATAATTAACAGAGATTAGGTAAAGAAACCCGGTTTTTCAGAAAAATTGGGGTTAAAGTCTATATTTATGAAGCTACCGGGTTTCGGAATGCAAGTGCGATCGAGAGTCAATGAGGAAAATTTCCTTGTAAAATTTGCCTCTGCATTTGCAATTCCCCGATCGTATCTTCTCCACAATCTAAGTATAACTCGCAATGCCAAGAAGCTGTATCTTCGGCATGACCTAAAAAAAACGGCTTTCCTAGACGCACTCCGACGCCTAGAAACCTGTTGTTTTTTATATGAGTGAGAGTTTGAACGAAGTATGGCGGTTTAAAAAACCGGTTTCTGCGCCCAAAACAGACGCTTGAAAAATCAAGGTAAAAAAATTTTTATAAAAAAAAACGCATCTACAATTGCCGACCATTAAAATTATGACAAAAATAAGCAGTCCTGGACGCAACGGGCACAGAGAGTAGGGCGCGTCAATCGATTTTAGATTTTAGATTTTAGATTTTAGATTGATCCCACGGATAAATGCGGGGGCTTGAGGATTTTCGATTTGCGATTTTGGATTGATTCCACGGATAAATCACGTGGCGGGTACCATCAAGAAATTCTTGGTCAGGAAAGATCGATTGCTTCTCGATCCCTGGACGCAGAAACCGAGTTTTTGTACGCGAAAATACTTAGGTGCAGTCCCAGGTTTAAAAAACTCGGTTTCTTTGGTAGTCCTGGACGCAGGGGTGCATAGAAACCGGGTTTGTTAACGAAAATAATTCGTTGCAGCCGGCAGAAACGATAAAAAAACCCGGTTTCTGTAGTCCCTATGCGTAAGTCTTGTTCTTGCTTCTTGGTTCTGGCTTCTGGCGGTTGTCTTTGGGTTTTAATCTGCGGCCCCGTTGCTGTTTAATGGGCTGTCCGGGCGGATTTGTGGAATGATTTAAGAGTTAGTTGGGAGAAGTTTGGACGGTGGGCGAGGGACTGGGTGAAGCAAGCCTCGGTGAAGCAGGACTCGGAGAAGCAAGACTCGGTGAGGGATTTGGTGAAGGAGTGGATTGGTTGGATTTTTTGAGACCCACAAAAGCGTCGTAACGGGTGGTACGATCGCCAATGACGGCGGCTGTAACGCCGATCGACCGCGTGGCGTCTATCCACATTTTTTGGTTGGGAGGAAACTCCGGCAAAGCTAGGTTTTTCGGGTTAAACGCACTCTCGGTGTCGATGAAGAAATTGCCGTTGTGGGGTGTAAGTTGCGATCGTACAGTTTTCTGAAACAGTTCGCTGCTTAAAAGCGGACTTTTCGGTGCCGGAACGATCGCATCAACCACTGGAGCTCCTACTGCGATAAACGCTACATCGTTCATCCAGCCGCGAGTTACCGTAATCCCTCCAAACGGCGATGTCCATTTTGTCGCAGGTTTGCCGCCGACTTTAATTTCCTCAACTCTAAACCCTTTCATTTTCATCGTTTCATCAAGCTGTTTCAGGGATTTGTTGGCTGCCCCCCGGTTGTTTGTTTCGACCATAAATACAAATCCGGCGGCAAATTTGTCTTTGGGATTCTGCGCCGGGGCTGGTATTAATGATAGAGAAAATTCTCCCGCCATCCAGTTCATCAAGTCTTTATCTAAATCCATGCCCGTAGTGGATTTTAAACCTGTGCGCAAAACTTGGGGATTAATCGGGGAAATCGGGTTCGCATCGGCTCCCAATACGTAGTCTTGCCACAAACGCTGCAAGTTGCCGCCGGATACCATCATTATTGTATTGTTTGGCAGGCGGTTAACCATTTTTAGAGCATTGTTTTCTACTGCTATCCTTCTGGTAGAATCTGGTTTTAGCCAAGAGACTGATTTGAATCCAATTCCTTCTGCTTCCAGCGTCGCTGTGGTGGCAAATCCCTGATTTTGTTGCAGTTTTTCGAGGTTTTGGGCCGAAATTTCGCGGGCTGAGTTGGCGGCGGCATAGGCGGCGGCAACGGGCATATTGACGTAGATTTGACCGAAGGCGCCCGGACTTTTTATTTTTTCTATGGCGTCTGCATAGCCAGGGGTTTTTGCTAGGGAAGGTTCGCCTTTGTAGGTGTCGATTATTCTGTCTGTAGCGCTAGGATCTGTGGTGACTGCTAGATAGTTTGTGCCGAGTACCGCGACTGAGAAATTGCGATCGGGTACGCCTTGAGTTTCTGTGACTTGCACGCCTTTATAATTACGCTCAACTATTTTTCCTTGGCTCAGAGGTCTGGGTTTTGCTAATAATTCTTTGGCTTTGATCGGGTTGGCAATTGGCAGGATAATTGCCACTGACTGTTGAATTGGCGGAGGCGGGGGCACATTGGGTGCGGGCGGGGGGACTGGTATAGCTATTTTGTTGCGGAGAAAGGCTACCATTGCTGTGTTACCCACCCAGGGTTGAATGTCTTGCCCGTAGGCGTAGCCGTTGCTTGTCAGGAGGCGATCGCGCATTTGGCTTAAAAACCTCTCAAAGGAAGCTTTTGACTCGGGCGTGCCAAACTCTCGCAGTTTATTCCACTGCGATTCATCGGTGCTGATGGATAGGGCCATCATCGTATCTTGCGGGACAACGGTTGCCCCCGCCGGCAAATCTTTGGCGGAGCCACGGGAGAGGACGAGGTAGTAGGTGACAAAGCCTAAACCGATCAGAAGTGTGGCGGCTCCGATCGTAAACAGCAGGGAAGATTTATCTTTCTTAAACATTATTCGTAAGGTTCGGGTGCTCGCAACATCATAAATTATATTGGGGATGGGGCATGGGGGATGGGGCATGGGGCATGGGGCATGGGGGATGGGGCATTGGTAATTTGTTGTTTTTTATTTGTTATTAGAAAAACTACTAACCAGTAACCACTAACCACTATAGTCCTAGACGCAGAAACCGTTTTTTTACTAAATACTGGATTTGAGCGTTGAATCCTGGTAAAAAACCTGGTTTCTTTGGAATTTACGCATAAGCCCTACACTAACTACTCCCGAGCCCCAATTCCCGATGCCCGATGCCCGATGCCCAATTCCCCGATGTTAGTTTCTGGCCTTAAAGTCTTTAAAGATAGTTTGAAACGAGTACATCAGCCGATGCACATCGTTTGTGGCTCTCGGAAAAATGTTGAGTTCCCATTTTTTGCGAGCAGTAGTTAACAGTTTTGCTACGGGTTGGGAGTAACTGTTAGAAATGAAATAGCTGCCGCCTTCATAGCGAATATCAGACGCTAATCCGATAAAAGCACCAGCCATTTCTAGTTTGAGTTCCGAGGTGCTGTGTTCAGATTTTACTGCTAAAATTACCTGCGAGTGCCGGGGTTCGCGGTTGAGCACGCGGCAGATATTAGCTTCTTTTTGGTACAAAATTAACACGTTGCAGTTGTGCAGAACTCCGGCTCTACCTTGGACTTTCACTCCTAGGTGAACTTCCAAAGCTGGTTTGTCGGGAAATTCCACAACAGCATGAGTGTATGGATGTGCAGTTCCGTGGATTTTTCCCGCCGTTTTTCTAAATGTTAAATATTTCGGTGTTTCGTCGTCTAAAACATTGTTATAATAAATATTACCCCCTTCATTAGCAACTGCTTTTAACAGAATAGTGAATAGGTAAGCGTCAAAAATTCTGGCTTGTTCTGCCACTCCGTTGAAATCAGGATCGAGCGAGCTTTTTAATTTGCTTTTAATTTCGGAATTTGTGGCGTAGTTGCTCGGCCCGGAAGGCAGTTTTTCCAGCAAGTGCTTGAGGGCGATCGCCTGTTTGTGACGGGGGGCTGTGACGCTGGAAGTAAACTCGATTGTTTGGGCTGATTCTGCACCTGAATTCGCAAATGTTATTTTTGTGCCGAGGGGAGAGGTTTCTGATTCTACTTTCAAGAAATAAGCAATTTCGTCTTCCATTTCGGAAGTGTTCACAGTCGATTGCTCCACAGCATCAATTAACAGCAAAAGTTGTTCTTTTGCGGTATAATCTTCTATCTTGAGCAGGGGTGTTTTTCTTTTGAGCGATCGCTCTTCAATTACTTTGCCTATCTCTACAGTATCCGCTACTTGTTGAACTACCCAACCCAAATTAAACTCATTCAGAATTGCCGCCAGTTCTTGATAGAGTTTGGCGTACTCGATCTCGTCCATAATTGTTTCTGCAGTGCATACTATTCTGATTATACAAGCAGATTTGATTTTTTTGTCAATGGCTGGTGAGCAAGTGCGCAGATTGCCTGTAATGGCGGATTGGCGGAGTGTTCGAGTGTTCGAGTGGGGAAAATCTTTGTCTTGGCCCAATATCCATCCGTTACATCCGTTAAATCCCGTACACTGCTGGTTGCCGAAGTTCCTGCTGCTTGAGAGAGACAATTGGGAGTAAGCTATTCTACGACATTTGTAGCGATCGAACTATGGCAACTATCAACGACAACTACCTCAAACTCAAAGCTGGCTACCTGTTTCCCGAGATTGGGCGCAGGGTGAAAGCTTTTGCAGAGGCGAATCCCGAAGCGCCCATCATTCGGCTGGGGATTGGCGACGTGACTGAACCACTACCGGAAGCTTGTCGCCAAGCGATGGTGGCGGCGGTGGAAGAAATGGGTTCGCGGGATACTTTTAAAGGATACGGCCCGGAACAAGGTTATGAGTGGCTGCGGGAGAAAATTGCCGAGCACGATTTCAAGTCGCGGGGATGCGATGTTGATGCTTCGGAAATCTTTATTTCTGATGGTTCTAAGTGCGATTGCGGCAATATTCTCGATATCTTTGGCAACAATAACACGATCGCAGTTACCGATCCTGTTTATCCGGTGTATGTAGACACTAACGTGATGGCCGGGCACACGGGAGATGCGAACGAAAATGGCGAATACGGCGGCTTAGTTTACCTGCCAATTACAGCGGAAAACAATTTTACTGCGGAAATTCCCACGGACAAAAAAGTCGATTTAATTTACTTGTGTTTTCCGAATAACCCGACGGGGGCAACTGCAACTAAGGAACACTTGCAAGCTTGGGTAAATTATGCTAAGGCTAACGGTTCGATTATTTTCTTCGATGCGGCTTACGAAGCGTATATTACCAATCCGAGTTTACCGCATTCTATCTACGAAATTGAAGGGGCGCGGGATTGTGCGATCGAATTTCGTTCTTTTTCCAAAAATGCTGGTTTCACGGGTACTCGCTGTGCGTTAACAGTTGTACCGAAGACGTTGACTGGAAAAGCAGCAGATGGTTCCGATGTCGAAATTTGGAAGCTGTGGAACCGCCGCCAATCTACTAAATTTAACGGAGTTTCTTACATCGTGCAGCGCGGTGCTGAGGCGGTTTATTCTGAGGCTGGCAAGGCACAGATTCAGGCTTTAGTCAATTTTTACATGGAAAATGCTGCGATTATTCGCGAGAAATTGACAGCGGCGGGAATCGAGGTTTTTGGTGGCGAGAATGCACCTTATGTGTGGGTGAAAACGCCTCACGGTTTGTCGAGTTGGGATTTCTTTCAGAAGTTGCTGGAAACTTGCAATGTGGTGGGAACTCCGGGTTCTGGTTTTGGTGCGGCGGGTGAGGGTTATTTCCGCATTTCGGCGTTTAATAGTCGGGAGAATGTGGAGGAGGCGATGAGACGGATTGTGGAGAAGTTTAAGGTGTAAAAGGGCGAGAGATAAGTCTTTCTGGGGCGGGCAAGATGCCCACCCCACAAGAAATTTGATGTGTTGTGGAACAGGCATCTTGCCTGTTTCTTTGGGCGGGCAAGATGCCCACCCCACAAGAAATTTGATGTGTTGTGGAACAGGCATCTTGCCTGTTCAAGTGGGTGGGCATCTTGCCCACCCCACAAGAAATTGATAAGTTGTGGAACAGGCATCTTGCATGTTTCTTTGGGCGGGCAAGATGCCCACCCCACAAGAAATTGATAAGTTGTGGAACAGGCATCTTGCCTGTTTCTTTGGGCGGGCAAGATGCCCACCCCACAAGAAATTCATATGTTGTGGAACAGGCATCTTGCCTGTTTATGAAAATAGTAAAAAATGTGAGTTATAATCTAAAATGATTGTGGGTCAGGGTTTCAATAAAAAAATGCAAGCTAACACCAGGAGTTTATTATGCACTTGCTACGAGTTCAAGTTCCTGATTTTCGCGGTTTGAAAAATATAGACATCTCTTTTGAAAAGGACTTTTTTCCTAGTATTTTTCCGCTAGGTAGTCAAAATGGCGGCGGTAAAAGTACCCTATTGCAGTTGATTTTTGTATTGCTACATTGTTCCGGTAATTATAATAAAAAAATATTTTTAGAAAACCTGCTTCATGGATTTAAAATTTCTGATGAGGAAGACAAAAGAGTCTTAGCGATCATTGATATTTGGGATGGAAAAAAAATTGTCAAACTTCAATTTATCTCTCACAGAAATCTTTCTATAAAAGAATTATTGCCCTTAGATATTAAAAATGAAGCTATCGATGAAGCTGCTCTCAGTTTTTCGGGATTAAAACAATTAGAAATACTTCAAAATAATATTGATTATCTTGAATCTCAAGATATGGACAGTTACGATGAAATAATAAAAGCTTGTGAGAAATTAGAAGCTCTTGAGGTAATTTATAGGGGAAGTATTGAATATTTAAAATCCCAAAATATGAAATATATCTGTAACTATTCAAGTGACAGAAATTCCAATCATCATCAAGATGAAGCTTTACTCTGTCATATCAATAATATAAAGGGCAAAGAAGTAGGAGATTTTTTTAAAAAACTGTCAAATAAAATATTTTTGGCAGCTCCTTCCACACAAGTTTTTCTATTTCTTCCGCCGGATTCTAGAAGACTATTATTTAGCAACTCAAGTAAGGAAGATAAGAATTATTACGGGATACTCGAATCTGCAAGATCTAAATTAAATGGGTTGTTTACCTATGACTTCCTTGCTGTAAAGCTACTTATTAAATCATTTAAAGATGCTCGCGATCGCGATTTCAGAGAAGCGATAAAAACTGGTAGCTACGGGAACAGCTATCAATCTCTAATTAATGACTTAAATCTGCTATTAGGCAATAAAAGGATAAATTTAAATGAAGATTTTTCGGGAGTCAACTTTCAATTGTATAATAATGGTGAAGCTATAGAACTATATCCCGAAGATTTAAGTCACGGCGAACTCAAAAGACTCAGCATTTATATATGGCTCAAGTCCCGCAACATAAAAGATGCTATTGTTTTGATGGATGAAGTTGAAATTGCTTTTCATCCTGATTGGCAATATCAAATTATATCAGACCTCCAAGAGTGGGGGCCCAGCAATCAATATATTCTGGCAACTCACTCCTACGCCTTGTGTGAAGCTTTGACACCAGCTCACGTTAAAGAAATCGAGCCAAAACTGCTCAAACAACAATCTAATATTACAAATGAGTCTTAGTCCAGAACAGCTAAAAAAACATTGCGAGGCAATTCTTCAATCTCCCAGAATTAAAAACAAAATTGTGGTATTGTGCGAAGGTGATATTCGCAAGACGCAGGGTAGAGAGTCACCTCAATCTTATAAAGCAATGGAGCAAATGCCTGATGCCAACTTTTATAAGGCTTGCGTTCCGACATGGTGGAGACAGAAGCGACCGGAATTTTTCAACTGCGGCGATCGCAAAGATGTAATAGACACCTACTTTACTCTTTCAATATTACACGAAAAGGATACCACTAATTCATATTTAGATCCCGATCGACTTTTTGCAATGATAGATTTAGATTTGCAACTGCAAACGATCGACAATTATATTTTTACAGATACAGAAGCAATTTTTCGGGATCTTTACGAAAAATCGCAGGTGAAAGAGCAAAATGCAGCACAGCACCGGATCTGGATTACAGGTTTGATTCATAAAGAAGCATATTTTCTGACACCTGAACTTCAACCAATATTTGACAATTGTTGTAACAAGCCGATTTATAAGCGAAATCCTGCGGTACTCGCAAGTATTTATCTGGATATGGCTGATGCAATTTGTAGCGACTTGGATTTACAGAATAACCTACAGAGAGCCTTCGCTCGCATTAGTTACTGTTCTGGATTGGATTGTACTGAAGTTCAAGCATTTCAGGCTTCGTGGAAAGAGCGGTTTCAAAATGCTGTAGATGAAACGCATAAGAATCAGTCGATCGCAGTTTTGCTGACAATTAAAAAAGCTAAAGATTATTGGCATCAAATTAAGCCATTTGGTGACTTTAGCCGGGAAGATTGGGTATTTAGAGAGCAACTCTCGTTAGAAATTGGGAGATTTTATTCAGAGCAAAGTAGCGATGTTAAGTATCATATTCCTTTTTTTTTCAAAACATTGTATGAGTTCGTTTAAATAAAACACATCGATTATAATGTTTCATTTTCTATCCCTCAGCATCGCTGGGATAACCAAATTGATCTGGCAACTCATCGACAGTAATTTGCAAAAGCTTTAACAATTTCTTGAACTGAACTGGCGTTAGCTTCGGTACAGATCGCCCCGATTCCCAGTTGCTTACCGTCATTTCCGTAACTCCAAGTGCTTTTCCTAGCTGTTTTTGAGTCATAAACCGCTTAACTCGGAGTCTCTTTAGTGGCGATCGCTCGAATTTTTTAAACATTTCCATAAGCTAATTGACCCTGACCGTAAATTGATTTACGCTTACCCTAAATTGATTTACGCTTACCCTAAATTGATTTACGCTTACCCTAAATTGATTTGCTCTAGGCAAATACAGAAACATCAGATAGTATTGTTTTAACAAATTGTGCTTTACGGAAATAGCGGTCTTTTCTTTAATTAGAAATTGTACGCGGTTTTACCGTTACAAAGCATCAAACCTATCCAAAATTATTAGTCAAAGCTATGTTGCAAGATTCATCATCGAACCAAACATCGCCCAATGTTTTAACCAACCAAACCTTTGAGGGCGATCGCGAAGCAGTCCGTCACGTCATCATCGGTTCGCCGCTGGGGGTACGCCGAACTATCCACCAACTGCACGCATTGCGCTACGAGGAAGCTGTTCGTTGGACTCATCCGATCGCCATTCCCGACAATCGCATCATTATTACACCCGACCAGGGAGAAATCATGAGTCTGTTAGTCAAATTAATCCGGCTGCAATGAAGCCATAAATGTGCGAGCGATGTTTCTAGAATTGAGTCAAAAGTGCGATCGCGAATCTCTTCTCGTTGCCCGTGCTACACTCAAGAGATATCTTGTATTCTTATCAATAACAGGCAAGATGCCTGTTCCACAAAGAATGAGTTTTCTTGTGGGTAGGCATCCTGCCTGCCCTTGGCACAAACTTAACAACTAGCTCGCAATTCAGCTTATGATTGTTATCACCCCCGTCCTAAAACCCGTTAGCCAGATAACGCTTTCTCCCGGTAGTGTCGTAACTATTCCCAATATAACTTGGCTGGAATTTGAGTCGATTTTGCAGGAATTAGGAGAAAAGCGAAGAACTAGAATTGCCTACAGCAACAGTACCTTAGAAATCATGGTTCCCTTACCCGAACACGAAAGGCCGAAAGATTTAATTTCCGATATTGTAAAAATTTTACTCAAGTCAGCGGGCAGAAGATATGAACCCTTTGGTTCTACTACTTTCAAACGGGAAGGTGCAGCAGGAGTTGAACCTGATGCTTGCTTTTATATTCTAAATTATCAGCGGATGATTAACCGCCGCCGACTTTTACCAGACGATCCGCCGCCCGATTTGGCAATTGAAACGGATGTTACTTCTAAAACTAAGATCGATGCCTATAAAATTATTGGAGTTCCAGAAGTATGGGTTTATGACAGCGGCAGACTTCGCATCTATTTGCTGCAAGATGGAGAGTATGTAGAATCGGATATGAGTCCGAATTTTCCAGAAATCGCGATCGCCCAACTTATCCCCACTACAGTAGAACGTGCTTTGCAGGTAGGAAGTTGTCAAGCGCTAGAAGAATTTGAAAGTGCGATCGGCTAAACTCCTAGGATTCTTTACGCGCTTCGCATCCGACAAGCTTTACCAACTGAGAGGTTTTAATTAGCCATCTCGTACCATCCAAACCAGCATTCCCAAAATTTCGTCCACCGGAGGTAAGGCATAGTCATTAAGATCGATCGATACAATTTTTTCCTCTAGTTTGAGAAATCGCCACTGCGTGCCGTTACTGACACTGCCATAAATAACTGAAATTGGTTTCCCCTTCGCTTCATTAAACTTCTGCATTGCCACCATTTCTGCAACGCACTGTCCAATTCCTGTCTTCAAATCAGCTTTTTTAGCCTCAACAACCGCCACTGCGGGTGCTTCAATCTCCAACATTTCTGCAGAACGACTAATCAAATAATCACAAATCCCGTTTAGTCCACTTTCATAATCAACCGTAAAGTCTTCTCCCGAAAACAAGCTAATATTCTGCTGCAAAATCTTCCTGACTTCCAGCAGTACCGGAGTAATAATCATTTCCGATCGAGCTTTTTCGCTACCTGTGGCCACAGCTACGGGTAAACTATTCGCCAAAAAATCTGTCAGGGTTGCACTCGGATCGATCGGAGTTGTTTGCGGTAGAAATCGCGGGCCTTCTACAGTTGTTAATCCAAAGGCTTGTTTAACTTTGATAATTGAGGTGAACTCGCGATAACACATCGCTCAATTTATCCTACTACTTATTACTGCAAAATTGTCAACCCCTAAAGGTCGATAAATTGTATCTCTTTGCTGATAACTCCGGCCCAAAGAACTAATTGCATTTTGCAAATCTTCGACAGATTGACAACTGCCGCCAACCGCACCGGCCATTGTAGTAATGTGCTCTTCCATCAAAGTGCCGCCGATGTCGTTGCAGCCCCATTTCAGCGCTTCAGTAGCTCCATCTAAACCTAATTTTACCCAACTCGGCTGGTGATTGGAAATCAAATTTCCCAAGAAGATTCTCGATACAGCGGTGAGTAACAATGTATCTGCTAAAACTGGTTGGTCGCGGCCGACTCGACTCCGCAAAGGTGCCGGTGCTTCCTGTCCGACAAATGGTAGTAAAATAAATTCTGTGATGCGTGCCCCATAGTTTTGGTCGATCGCACTTTGTTGGAGCGATCGCACTTTTTCTAAATGCAAAACCTGCTGTTGGGCCGTCTCAATATGCCCGCAAAGCATCGTACTCGTTGTCGGCAAACCCAGACGGTGAGCCGTTCCCACAATTTCCAGCCAACTTGCCGAATTTAGTTTTTCCGGGCAAATCACCCGTCGCACAGAATCGTCGAGAACTTCCGCCGCCGTTCCCGGCATCGAACCGACTCCCGCATCCTGCAAAGCCGAAATTACATAGCTGAAACTAAGATTATCTCCTCTGGCAATAAATTCTATTTCTTGGGGCGAAAAAGCGTGCAAGTGCAACTGAGGAAACTTATCCTTAATAGTTTTCACCAATTGCAGATAATAAGGTAAAAATGCGCCGTTGAGCTTAGCTTGAAGATTTAAGCCGCCCTGCATACAAATTTCCGTCGCACCCCGCTGCACTGCATCAGTTGCCTTTTCCTGAATTTGAGCTGCATCTAACCAAAAAGCGCCCTCATCTCCCTCGTCGCGGCGGAATGCACAAAAACTGCAATGCTGCTCGCAAATGTTAGTAAAGTTAATATTTCGATTTATAACGTAGGTGACTGTATCCCCTGATTGTCGGCGGCGGAGCAAATCAGCGGTTGTTTGAATAGAAGCTCGCGCATCGGGATCTCTTTGCTGCAAAAGTACCAAGGCTTCTGCGGAAGAGATATTATAACCTTGTAAAGCTCGATCGAGAATTGCATCCACAGTTTTTTTTTGTTAGCTAAGCTACAGAATTGCTGCCTATAATTAAGGCTTTTTTATATTTTAACAAATCAACTCTAGACGAAACAGATTCTAAAGTCTAAAGTAAAGTCATCAAAACATCTTTTATATTTCTATAAACGGGAATTATGACCATCAAGCAATCAAATCAGGTATTGCCAGTGCCGTCTGGGCCTTTGGAAATTCCTGCTGTAGAGACTTTCAATTCAACTTTTACAGACGCAGGCACACCGCCAATTTATTTTTCCCTGGTCATTCCCACCTACAACGAGTGCAAGAATGTCAAGAGTATTGTGGAAAAATTGAGCCACTTGCTCGATGGCAGCATTCCCGGCAACTACGAATTAATTGTAGTCGATGACGACAGCCCCGATCGCACCTGGGAAGTTGCCCAGTCCCTGACACCGGAATATCCGCAGTTGCGGGTGATGCGCCGCGAACACGAGCGGGGACTTTCCACAGCGGTAATTCGCGGGTGGCAGGCCGCTCGGGGCGAGGTTTTGGGCGTCATCGATGCCGACTTGCAGCATCCCCCGGAGACGCTGTTGCAGCTTTTAGCAGAAATTCAGCGGGGAGCCGATTTGGCCGCTGCGAGCCGCCACGTCGCCGAGGGCGGGGTGAGCGACTGGAGCATTGTCAGGCGATTTTTATCGCGGGGCGCTCAAACCCTGGGGTTGGTGATCCTGCCGGGAGTGGTGGGCCGAGTTTCCGATCCGATGAGCGGCTATTTTATGGTGCGTCGCAGTTGCATAGCGGGCAAAACCATGAATCCTGCTGGTTACAAAATATTGATTGAAGTGCTCGGCAGAGGCGATATCCGCTGGATTGGAGAAGTTGGTTACGTGTTTCAGGAGCGGCAAGAAGGCGAGAGCAAAGTTACCTGGAAACAGTATATTGACTATTTGCGACATTTGCTTCGGTTGCGGTTTGCCCGGTGGCCGATGGGCAAGTTTCTGCGGTTTGGCCTTGTGGGTTTCAGCGGCGTGTTTGTGAATATGGGGGTTTTGTACGTGCTGCGGGATATCCTCAATTGGGAGCTGACTCGCAGTCTGATCGTTGCTGCTGAATTCGCAATTATCAGTAACTTTTTGTGGAATGATTTGTGGACTTTTGGGGATATTTCTAAGCGGCAGCCAGGAAAGCGCCAGCAATTGAAACGGCTGTTGAAATTTAATACGATTTGCTTGATGGGTTTGATTTTGAATGTGCTGCTGGTTAATTTGCTGTTTAATATTTTTGGGATGAATGAATATTTGGCTAACTTAATTGCGATCGCGGCTGTGACTCTGTGGAATTTCTGGATTAATATGAAGTTGAGCTGGCGGGTAACGGATGTTGATTAGCTAATTGGTAAGGGGTAAAGGGTAATCGGTATTTGGTAATTGGTGATTGATAATTGATAAAATGATTGATGGCTAATGACTAATTACTAATTGCTCTTCTTCCCTATGCCTTTGAATGACTGAATTAATGATTAAGAACAAACAACTGTTGTTGCTATTGCTGTGGACGGCGATCGCCTTTATTTTGCGCTTTGCCAATTTAAACTCGAAACCGCTGTGGACAGATGAGTTTTCTACTCTAGTTTTTAGTTTGGGCAACAGTTTTCGAGGGGTGCCGCTCGATCGCGCGATCGACCTTTCTACATTATTACAACCGCTGCAATTGGATCCCGGTGCTGGCATTGCAGATGTCCTCAACCATTTGCTGCTAGAAAGCAACCATCCACCAGTGTATTTTATGCTCGCCCACTGGTGGATGCGACTCTTTGGGCCGACCGAGGATAGTTTAGTTTTGATTGGGCGAGCTCTTCCTGCATTATTGGGCGCGATTTCAGTTCCAGCTATCTACTTTTTGGGCAAATTTGCTTTTAGTTCTCGTTTAGTCGGTCAATGTGCGGCCGCGATGATGGCAGTTTCTCCCTACGGCATTTATCTCGCTCAAGAAGCTCGCCATTATACTTTAGGAATCTTATTAGTTATTACCTCTCTTTTTTGCCTCGCCTTAGCTGCAAAAAAGCTGCAACAGCGCGCTCCCCTGCCTATTTGGGCGGTGCTGCTTTGGGTACTTGTTAACTGTTTGGGAATTGCGGTTCACTACTTTTTTGCACTGACTTTGTGTGCCGAAGCAATAGCATTAATTGCTGTAATCTGGCAGCAGTTTAAGGGAAAGTTGCCAATTGACAACAGCCAGCAGCCTAATATTTGGCAGTTTCAAATCCTCGGGAGGCTTTTCTCCGTAGCGATGGGTACTTTAGCAGGCGGTTTAGTTTGGCTGCCGGTATTTTTGTCAAATAAATACGGCAGCGAACTAACTAATTGGATTGTCAGCGGCGATCGCACATTTTTAAATTGGATCAATCCGATTTTTCAAGCTTTAGCTGGATGGATCACTGTCATGTCTCTGCTGCCGGTGGAATCGCAAAATTTGGCAGTAGTAGTTGTATCGGCGATCGCCATGACAATATTTTTTATATTGGTGCTTCCCATCCTGTTTAGCGCTCTTAAAAATTCCTTAACCACGCCCGATACTCGTTTAGGTACTGTTATTTTCGGCGGATTTGTGCTCGGAGCAATTTTCCTATTTTTCAGCTTTGCATATATTCTAGGGATTGACCTAACTCGCGGCGCACGATACAATTTCGTCTACTTTCCGGGGGTGATATTGCTTTTAGGAGCAACTTTGGCGGTTATTTTTAACACACCTACAGCCAAAAGTCAATGGTTTAATTTACGGGCGATCGAAGTTCCGGGCAAAAAAGCAGTGGTGCTAATTTTAGCAATGGGTTTTTTTAGCGGTGTCACAGTAAATTCCAATCTCGGCTATCGCAAATATTACAAACCAGACCTTTTAATTCCGATTATCCGCGAATTATCGAAAGTTCCCGTGTTAATTGCCACTACTCAAAAGACTCATGTAGAAATAGGAGAGTTGATGGGGATAGGGTGGGAATGGGAAAGAAGGAAGAAGGAAGAAGGAAGAAGGAAGAAGGAAGAAGGAAGAGGGAAGAGGGAAGAAGGAAGAGGGAAGGAGGAGGATGTTAAAGCATCGGATTATCCACAGTTTCTTTTGGCTAATCAGAGAAGGGAGGGGCCGGAAATAGCGGCAGGGACACTTGACAAAACACTCAGTCAATTGGAACGTCCGCTTGATTTGTGGTTGGTTAATTTTCGCGTACCTGTCAATCTAGCAGCACAAAAATGTCAGGTTGAATCGGGCGAGTTGCCTGCGGTGGATGGGTATGAATATCAAGTTTATCATTGTTCCTGATTTGGCGATCGCCCGCAGCTAACGTCCGACTGAGATGTTGCACCATTGTCAGCAACAGGCAAGATGCCTGTTCCACAAAGAGTGAATTTCTTGTGGAACAGGCATCTTGCCTGTTCATAAAAGCACTGCGCTGGGCGCACCTTACCGCTATCAATACGATCGAGACTGTTCAATCAAACGCTAAGAGTCAGCGGCCAAATGTTTAATTAAGACACTCATCACTTCACCTGGATTCTGAGTTGGGACAAGCGGACTCCAGTCAGAAACGCAGGCAAAATTATCGCGGTGAAAAGAATGAATGACGCGGGAAACAACAGGACGAGAACTGATAAGGAAGATTTTCAAGAGTTCTCGGTTAACTGAAGTTTGCAAGTTTGGTTCTTTAGCAGGGGGCTGATTGAGTTCGGTAGTTGGATTTTCTGGCCCAACCTCGAAAGCAAGTATTAATTCGGTATTGGGTAGCATTTGCCGGATGACTTTCAGGGAAGATTCTGCTTCGCTGCGGCTGCGAAATAGCGCGACGGGTAAGCGCTGAAAGTTGGGCAGGAGTCGGTAAATAATCCAGGCATTCGCAGTTTCTGGGGTGTTCATGGCTGTATTGTAAATTGGGTATGTTTGCCCATAGAAAAGTGACAGACTTGCACTTTATTGTGAGCGCGATCGAACATCGCGCTACTTCAATAAAGATGCGTCCTAGTTGATGATTTTTCCTCGATTGCCTCAAGAGATATCGGAAACTATATCGTGTTGGGCAATAACGCTATGTTAGCTCGAAAATCAACTTTTAGATTGAGTTATTACATAATTTAATTCCATTAGTTAAAGGTTCAAAATAAGCGCTTAAAATAGGCGGTTAAAATAGGCTACTCAAAAGCAATAACAATCATAAATAAACGTTAGACAATGCCAAAAACCAACAATTCAGCTCAAAATTAATTTAAGTTTTCGCACCAGTACACGGCACTGCCGTGTCCCTACTTCGTCGGTGCGGCGATGGGAAAAGGGAGACGAACCTACGATGACTGTTCGGCAAATGAGGGATTTTTGCCGTTTGGTGGGGGTATGTTTTGATGACTTGCCGGATTATCTCAGTCGGCGAGTAGATGAGGAAGAGCCATAGGGGGATAGATTGGTCGATCGCACTTTCGATTAAAATAATTAAAAAAAGTGCGTTAGCGAAGCTTTCCGCAGGAATCAACCTTTCATTTCAGTACAAATTTTGCGGCAGAGGTAGCCGCTCCCACTTTTAGTAACTCTCAGGATGCTCAACTTTCTGATTGAATTAAATCGCCTGCAGGTGGATGTCGTTTTATAACTTTGTCAGCGGCCCGAATATTAATGACTCTCTCTCGATTTAAGACTAATGCTGTAACTGTAGCTCGTCCAATTGGAGTCAAACCAACTATTGATAATCTATCCGCCGACCAAATAAAATGTTCGTTCCAACTATCTTGTCGGGGGTTAAACAACGGTACTTCTACGTCTGACTGAGCATCTATCGCTGTAGTTTTATCAGATTTCTTGCGGTTGCAGTGAAAGCAAGCTAGTGCCAAATTGTCAATATCGTTAGTCCCACTTTTAGTTAAGGGAATGATGTGCTCGATAGTAAACTCTACGTACTGCCATTGTTCGGAGGCATGACAATATTCGCACAGACAGTTTGCTCTCTGACGAACTTGATTTTGGATATTTTCAGGGATTTGACGGCGACCGGACATTTCTACACAGTAGGCTGAATCTGGCCCAAGAAAAGATTGCGGACAGTCCGATTGACAAAACTGAGGTAATCGTCGATTTCTTCGTAAAGATTGAGTTCTTGTTCTTCGTCAGGATTGAGAGGTAAATTTTGTTGTTTGTCTAACAGTTCTTCTATGCGATTTTTGACAGTTGTGGAGGCTCTAAACATGGGTATACCTTCCACTAATTCAATGCGAACCGCTCCTTCTAGGGGTAGAGTATCGCGTAGGTTTTCCAGTTGTGGCAGGATTAGCATAGTTGTGGATTTTATGGGTTTCCGTCTTGATTATATCAATAATTCTCAAGGGTAACTCAACCGATCGCACTTTCGATTAAAATAAGTGCGTTAGCGCAGCTTTCGGCAGGAATCGCACTTTTTTCCTCAGTCGCAACAGTATAAAGTGCGATCGCTCTTGCGTTTAGCAAAACTGCTAAAATTACATCACTCAAAAATTAAAAGATAAAAAACATGACTTTAAAGGCAGTTTTTAGTCTTGTTAATAAGTTTTATATCTCCGAAAAGTTACGGTTGATTAAGTGGATGGTTCCTGAGATATAGCAATCCTAAATGATTATACTCGTTACCAGGCTCTGCCTGGTAACTCATATCCGGAGGCTCTGCCTCCATTGTCGCAGCCGAGGCAGAGCCTCTGGACATCGGTTCCCAGGAAGAGCCTGGAAGTTAATTGTGGGGTTTATGGGCTGATTTGGGAATTGCACCATCGGCTGCTGAAATAGATGAAGTTCGCGGGTAAAAATGGGCGAATTTTCCCAGGCAGGATTTTTAATGTTGCGTGCCGTAGCTGATAATTATGCAGTTATATCGAGTGTCAATACAATTTGGTAAAGCGGATATTTTTATAAAGTAGGCTGAATCTAACTGAAGCAGCGGGCGATCGCCAAATCTACTTCGCAAATATCGCACATCAGCCATAAATAACACCTATTGCTAACGATCGATCGCTACGATCGCCTAAACTGGGAAACAACAAGCTTTTAAGTGCGATCGCGTATGTCCAGATTTATACAAAATTGGCTGCTACCATTGCTATTGATACTCAGTAATGGTTTCTTGGGTTGGCTGATCAACCAACTGCCCGATAAACAGGACTTAAAAATTGAAGACCCTATCATAATCATACTGACAGTAGTGTGTCTCTTGGCACTTTTTATCCTCGGTGCTATATCCAGTCAGTCTCAGCCGAGTTCAACGCCTGCAAATCAAAATTGGGTTCTTGGTTTTTTACCCCTGCTGGGAGGTGGCATCCTTTTCGCACTCTTGAAGGGGAACCACGTAGCCGCCGAATTCAACCCAGCAGTTTTTTATACATCTCTCATTCTGTTTGGCTTGGGGACTGTGCTCCCGCCTGTACTGCTTTTACCGAGACAATGGCAGAACAGGTTGGTATGGTTGCCGCCCGGTTTGGGACTGGCGGTAACGTTGTATTTCATACTGAGGGGCGAATGGACAGCAGGGTTTTTGGCTTTGGTTCTGACTGTAATTTTGATGCTGTTTATCCATGCCATCAAGTTCCTCATCCCAGTTACGAACCAGCTTGCACCGAAGTTTAGGGCAAAGAGACAGCAACTTGCAATTAGTTTTGCAGACGGGATTGGGAATAAATTTGAAGATTTTACCTCATCTTTTCAGCGGCAATATTACAAGGGTTTGACTTATATCTGTCGAGACTATCAAACACAGGGATTGGATACAGACCGGACCCTGAACTTGGAAAAGGTATTTGTGCCACTCAAAATTGCTGTAACAGAGGCAGCGAATACAAGTCACAAAATGATTCAGCCACCCAAGGATGAAACAAATAACTCAAATGAAACACAAATTTGGAATTTTTTAGCAGAAATAGATAAGCAGCCGGCATTTCGGCGCATGGCAGTTTTGGGCGCAGCCGGTTCCGGGAAAACTACCCTTTTGAGATATTTAACGCAGATTTATGCTACAAAGCAACAGCGGAAAAAGCATCCGAAAGCGCCGAAACTGATTCCGATATTGTTGTATCTCCGAGATGTGCGTCAGGAAATTGTGAATAATAATCAACTCACTCTGGCAGAGTTAATTACTCAGCAGGTACAGAAGCAGCAGCAAAAATATGAACTGGAGAATCCACCGCCTAACTGGTTTGCCAAAAAAATACGTCAAAACAAATGTTTGGTCATGTTAGATGGATTGGATGAAGTGGCAGATGAAACCCAGCGCCAGCAAGTAAGTCGTTGGGTAGACCAACAGATGCAGAGATACCCGGATACGCCTTTTATCTTAACCTCTCGACCTGTTGGCTATAAAACTGCGCGGTTGCAACAATATGTGACTGTCTTAGAAGTGCAACCATTTAACCTGAAACAAACGGAAGAGTTTATTCGTAGCTGGTATTTGGAAACAGAGGTAATAAGTCACCCTGGACAAGATGATGCGAGAGTACGGGCAGACGCTAAAGAAAAAGCTGATGATTTAATTAAGCGGATTAAGAATAGCAAACCTCTGGCGGACATGGCGGTGAATCCTTTGCTGCTAACAATGATTGCCACAGTTCACCGTCGCGGTAGTGCCTTGCCCGGAAAACGGGTTGACCTTTACAAAGAAATTTGCCAGGTTTTACTAGAAAGGCGACAAAGGGCTAAAAATATTGCGGATGCGCTAACAGCGACGCAAAAGCAATCTGTTCTGCAAGTGCTGGCATTTGAATTAATGCAGCAGAAAACTCGTGAGTTCAACCTATCCGAGGGAATTGATTGGATTACAGACACATTGGCAGATGTAGCAGGCAGTGGGGCGAATCCAGAGGAATTTATTCAACAAGTTCAGGATGTGAGTGCGTTGTTAGTGGAAAAAGAAGTAGGCGTTTATGAATTTGCTCACTTGAGTTTCCAGGAATATTTAGCAGCGGTTCAGATTAAGGAATCGAACCAAGAGAGTCTGTTAATCGGAAATATTAACAAGTCCTGGTGGGCGGAAACTATCCGTCTTTATGCAGCGCAGAGTAATGCTAGCAATCTGATTCGTAAAGTCTTGGGGATGCCATCTCCATCCGTTGAGGTAATGGCACTCGCCTATGATTGTTTGGAGGAGGGGTTGAGTGTAAATCCAGACGTTCGGCAACAACTGGAGCAAAGGTTAAACGCAGATTTGGAAAGTCGATGACAGAAAGATTCACCTTAGCAGCTAATGTTTTGTTATCCAGGCGCCTGCAAAAGCTACTGCGGATTGATGAGAATGTCGAAATTGACATGAGTTACATCACCTGCGCCGAATATCAGCTTTTTATTGATCAGAGGCTGAAAGCAGATGAACATCGCCAACCTGACCATTGGACAACTTACAGATTTCCACCAGGAGATGCCAAAAAACCTATTACTGGAGTAAGGTTCAGTGATGCTGAGGAGTTTTGTGAATGGTTAACTCAGAAGGAATCTGTACCAATATTTAAATATAGACTTCCAACTTTAGCTGAAGTAGAGGAGTATCCAGTTACAGAAAAACAAGTAGGATGCTGGTGTTTTGATGGAGAACAGCGAATCCTTGCAGGCATAGAAACTGGACAGAAGCAAACTTGGCAACAGAATTTAGCTAAAGTTTTGCTCCTCGACCGCGACCTCGACCGCGTCCTCGATTTCATCCTCTACCGGGTTCTCGACCGCGTCCGCTACCGCGACCTCTACCGGGTTCTCGACCGCGTCCTCGACCGCGTCCTCGACCGCGTCCGCGACCGCGTCCTCGACCGCGACCTCTACCGGGCCCTCGACCGCGTCCTCTACCGGGTCCTCGACCGCGTCCTCTACCGCGACCTCTACCCCGACCTCTACCGGGTCCTCGACCGCGACCTCTACCGCATCCTCGACCGCGTTATCGACCGCGAACTCTACCGCATCCTCGACCGAGTCCTCGACCGCGTTCTCAACCGAGTCCTCGACCGCGACCGCGACCACGACCTCTACCCCGACCTCTACCCCGACCTCTACCGCGTCCTCGACCGCGTCATCGACCGCGACCTCTACCGCGTCCTCAACCGCGTCATCGACCGCGACCGCGACCGCGACCTCTACCCCGACCGCAACCGCGTCCTCGACCTCTACCCCGACCGCGACCGGGATCTCAAAGCCAAAATTAAAGCTGTTGAAGCAAGCGAAGCGAATGATTTCCTGCTTTTATACTTCCTACTGCTTTTTGTTATTGTTATCTATCATGCCTTGTCAGCAACTTATGAGGTAATCTCCGAAAATAAAGAGGCACTCAATACTATTAAGTTAAGCCGTCAAGAGAGTGAAGCTATTAGAAGTAAGTATCTAGAGAGTTTCAATGAAATCTACCCAATTTATGTTTACTTGGTATTACTAGATGAGCGGCAAGCGGGTCGGATGCCAGCATGGGAGAGTATTCGGATTGTCAGGGAAAGAGTTGAGTAGCAGATATAGCGCCTGGATAGTAGGGACACAACACTGTTGTGTCCTTTGGCTGCGGAACACAGGATTGTTTGTGAAATAGTATTTTCTAATCTTGCCTGACACTATCGGGCACGCCCACCGTCGAAATACCCGATATCGCCCTTAAGTTTTGACACCGAATCAATTCGTTAAAATCCAAACTGCGCCCTTCAATTTGCGCCACAGCCTCGATCGCCTCCAGCAAATGTCCGGCCGCTTCCGCTTCGTTGTAACCGCGCCTTCCCGCTACTCTAATCGCCGCTTCGTCAGCATCTAACTCTACTTGGGAACTGCGGTTGTCGCGCCAAATTCGAGTCATGGCGAGTCCCGTCAAACCGCCCGCGATCGCAGTGCCGATCGCATCTCCCTGCAACAATTCTACAACAGTCCCGACAATTCCCGCCAGAGCCGCACCTTGATAAATATCCGGTTTAAACCACTTAAAACTGCACAGAAAACATACATTCCGCAATAGCAGTAAATCCCGCTGCGGCTTAGAAAGCAGCCGCCACCAATCAAAATTAATATAAATCGGGCGAGATTGATTCCAAGGCAAAGGAAAATCGCAGTCAATTACCGTTGATTGTTGTGGCTTATTAATAATTTTACACATCATGCGGCCGGAAGCGGGCATCACATCTAACAGGCGGCGAATTTCTGGTTCGGGATTCATAACTTTTTGGGTAATTGGTGGTTGGTTATTAGACCTATTGCATAAAATTTTTATTAATATGTCAACCGCAGATTAAAGGCAGATAAACGCAGATAAACGCAGATAATTTCTAGATAGTTTCGGAATGCTTGCAATTTGAGTCTAATCTGTAGGGACACGGCATTGCCGTGTCCTTTTCCCGCAGCTCATTTAAGGGCTTTTCTTGGAGTCAGATTTGGGAGATTCTTGAGCTTTCGGAGCCGCTTTTTCGGCCTTGGGTGAAGGCTTCGGACTGGGAATTGCTGGGGCAACTGACGGCTTTGAATTCGTGGCTGGGGATGGCAGCGGTTTGGGAGAATCAGGGGCTGTTAGCGGTGCAGCAGGGGCTGTCTTAGCGCCTAAAATGCTGGCGTCTCCGGTGTCAAATGTGCCGGCGATGCAAGCGATCATCATTGTAGCTAAGGTGCCGACAAATAATGCTTTCCAACCGAGCTCGGAAATGTCTTTGCGGCGGGATGGAATTAGAGCGATCGTGCCGCCGACAAATATGCCGACGGAGGCGAGGTGGGCGAAGCCGGAAAGGGCGTAACTGACAATTAAAACTGTACGATCGCTCACCAGTCCTTTTGCCCCCGCTTCTGCTAAACTTTGATAGGGCGGAATCGCTGTTTCTAACAACCTGCGACCGATAATTACTGACGCTTGCCAAGAGTCGTCTAATGGAACTCCTGTTAATAGCGTCAGGGGATAAAATAAGACTCCCATAATGTTGGCTAAGGTGACAACTTTGAACAAGTCACCAATTGGACTTGGCAAAATTGCCAGCCAGCCAAAGAATTGATTGATTAAGGAAACTAAGCCCAAGATTAAAATCAAAACAGCGGCAATGGCTACCGCCATTTTTACACCGTCCAAGGCGCCAACAATTGCTGCATCCAAAGGGCTGACTCGTTCGATGGGTTCTCCCCCCACAGTCTCTTGTTTCAATTCTGCGCCCTCCATTTCGGAAATTTCTTCGCCCACAAATTCGCTGCCTTTAGGCTTCGGTTCTTCCTTGGGAATGCCGCCCATTGTCAGGGGTACGCCTGTTTCCGGTACTAAGATTTTGGAGAGGACAAAACAAGCGGGAATGGCGATAATTGAAGCTGAAACTAAATGCCCTAAAATATTGGGAAAAACTGGCTTGAGAAAACTAACATAAATTGCTAAAGTTGAAGAAGCGGCGGTTCCAAAACAGCAAGAGAGGATTGCACAAAGTTCCGAACGAGTCATTTTCGGCAAATAAGGCTTGACGACAATTGCCGCTTCAATTCCTACGAAAATATTAGCCGCACCGCTGAGGGCTTCCGCGCCACTCAACCGCATTGTTCTATAAAAGATTTTGGCAAAAAATTCGGTGATAATTTGAATCACGCCGATGTTGTATAGCAAGGCCATGAGGCCAGAAAAAAAGATGACTGTCGGTAAAGCTCTAAAAGCAAAAATATATCCTAAATTAACTGCCGGATCTTTACCAGGTATCGGTACAACATTGCTCCCGAATACAAATCTCGCTCCAGCGTCAGCAGCGGTGAATACTCCATCCAGTAAGCCAGTAAACCACTCTAGGGCGATGCGAGTAGGGGGGAACAGGAATACTAAAAATCCTAAGACTAATTGCAGGCCAATGCCCCAGATGATGACGCGCCAAGGTATATACTGAACTTTGCGGTTTTCTGAAAAAACCCAGGCGATCGCACACAAGCCAAAGATGCCCAGAAACGAGATAAGATTGTAGATAGACATGAGCCTAGTCCTTGAAATAGTTCAGAATGCCGATCGACGGTTTGCACCACATCAGTTATACTATTCATCTGACGGCAAATGTTAAAAAAAATAACGGGCAGATGAATTACGCACTCAACAGCGTACTTATGTCATTGCTTAGGTCATTCCCAAGTCTGCGGATCTTTCGCAACCCTTGATTTGCCGTAATTACCAGCAGTTTAGATAGAAACTCTAACACATGGAAGCTTTTGCTCCACATCCTCCTGAATGGACTGCGACGGCGGTTCACGCTAATGAGTTTTGCTGTCCCAAGTGCGGCGCTAGCTGTACGGATGCCGCTGAGGTCTGGATTAATCGCCGATCGCCAGTATACACCGAGTTCAACCGCCGCAAGTGGCAAGAATTTTACCGCTGCCAGTGCGACGGCGTGTGGTGGGCCTGGAGTAACGATAGGCCTCCTTCTGAACTGGTGCGTCGCGATGAAAGATCCGATGAGGGCCCCGATGATGATTTTTAGAACGGTGACAGAATTTTCGATTTTATAGAAGAAGGAAGAAGGAAGAAGGAAGAAGGAAGAAGCGGTAATAGCAATGGTTTCAGCGATTAAGAATGTCCTCACCGTCTTGGCGGTTGCTATATTTAAAATTAGGGTAAGGTGCGCGGCCCGGCGCACCCTACATTTAGATAGGTGAGGGCCACTTCTAAACTAATCGAGCACGTCAAGTATTCCCTTGACTACGCCTTCCATGACTCTTTCAATTAAGCTCAATTCATTTTCGCCGATCGACTCATTTAAAAGCATTGACTTAATTCGCTGTCTGTCATCGCGAGTAAGTTCGCCTGACGAAAATATCCGCTCTACTATTTGTTCAGTTAGAAATGAGTAAGTTTGACTTTGCATGGTTGGTCTCTAAAACCATCAATATTTTGTTTTTAACTTTATTAGAAAAGCCAGTTATTTTGTGGGTTTTTGCCGTCCCAGCCAATCAGTGTTCCAATCATAGGACTCTAGGGGCATTTTGTCAAGACACCGGCTGCAGATAAATATAAAATCTGCATTGTATTTCCGACATTCTGGCAACGGCTGGTTTTGGAGGGCGATCGACTGATGCCCTGTGCCTGCAAGCTCGATCGACCTCCGGCGGTGGCGGTGTTCGATCGACCTTTTTAAGTTTATTGGCACTTGGGCGGAACATTACTGCTCAAAAAAAATCAAAACTACAATAGATTTAAATTGGTAATCGGGAATTGGCTTTTCTGACTTCCCTCTTCTTTCCGGCTAATGACTAATGACTAATGACTAATATAGCCTTTCTCAGTAACATGAGGTAGCCGACGTGCATAGGGCATAGGGCATAGGGCATAGGGCATAGGCCTCCGTGGGCATAGGCCTCCGCGGGCATACCTCACCACGCGATCGAACCGCTATAACTAAGGACTAATGACTAATAACTAATAACTAAGGACTAATGACTAATAACTAATGACTAATGACTAATAACTAATGACCTATTTTCGTTCGGCTCTAATTTTGACATTAGGTTTGTGGCTGCTACCCCTAGCAGTTCGAGCGCAACCTGTCGTTCCTGCAAATGACGGCACTAATACTGTTGTTAAGTCCGAGCAAAACCGCACAGACATTAGTGGCGGACAACTGTCAGGAAACGGGGCAAATCTGTTTCACAGCTTCAGCCAATTTAATCTCAGCGAAGGTCAAATTGCTAATTTTCTAACTAATCCCAATATTCAAAATATTTTAGGGCGAATTTCCGGCGGCGATGTTTCCGTCATTAACGGTCTGATTTCTGTAAGCGGCGGCAACTCGAATTTATTCTTAATGAATCCGGCGGGAATTGTCTTCGGTCAAAATGCTAGATTAAACGTGCCGGGGTCTTTTTTCGCGACAACGGCTACAGGTATGGGTTTCGGCGACGGCTGGTTTAATTCGACCGGAATTAATGATTACAAAGCTTTAGTGGGAAATCCCAATCAATTTAATTTTAATAACTCACAAGTCGGTGCAATTGTCAATGCGGGAAACTTGGCAGTTGGCAGCGGGCAAAGTTTAACTTTGCTCGGTGGCACCGTTATTAATACAGGACAATTATCCGCTCCAAGCGGCCAAATTACAGTGGCTGCTGTTCCGGGAGAAAAGACAGTCCGGGTCAGTCAAACGGGTAACTTATTGAGTTTAGAAATAACTCCGCCTTTGCAGTCAGAACAATCGGCGATCGCCCCGGTTTCTTTGCCTCAGTTGCTGACGGGCTCCGGCGCAGCGTCAGCCACAGGTTTAACGACTAACGAACAAGGTCAATTGGTACTCACTGGCGGCCAAACAGTGCCGGCAGTTGCCGGAAGTGCGATCGTCTCGGGTTCTGTCAACGTATTTGCTTTTTCTGGCATTGCGGGCGGCACAGTTAATATTTTAGGTGAAAAAGTAGGACTCTTCGGCGCAAATATCAATGCGAACGGGACCGACGGCGGAGGTACTGTGCGTGTCGGAGGCGGTTGGCGGGGGATGGAAACCGTGCCAAACGCACTGGTAACATACGTTAGTCCTGATTCTACGATCGCAGCAAACGCGATCGACCGCGGCAATGGCGGCACTGCGGTAATTTGGTCAGACAATACAACTCGCTTCTTGGGCAATATTACTGCTCGCGGGGGCACAGCAGCAGGTAACGGCGGAAGAGTAGAAGTTTCCGGCAAAAATGCTTTAACTTTCCAAGGAGAGGTCGATACCCGCGCGACTAACGGTGCGATCGGCAATTTGTGGCTCGATCCGGCAAATATTACGATCGTCAGCGGTAACGGATCCACCAGCGCGCGATCGACTGGCGGGGAACTTCAATCAGCACCAGAAGCCCAGGAAACATCGATCTCAGAAGTGCAGTTGGAACAGATGACGGCCGGTAGCAACGTGGTTCTAGATACCCCCGGCAACCTCACCCTCCAAAACTTGCCCGATAACAAACTTTCCCTGCAAGCGAGAACCGGAGACACCGTAACATTTAGAGCGGGCCGAGTGTTTTATGTCAATGACCCCAAGGACTCAATCGAGACTCAAGGTGGCAACATCAACATTTTCGCCAGCAGCATCTCTCTGGGCGGACTTAATGCCAACGGCGGCAATATCGCTCTGACTGCTAACGGCATAGACTTGAGAGGCGGCAGCAATTCCGCAAGCAGTGCGGGGGGAACAATTCGCTTGCAGCCCAACGACAGCCGACGAATTCGGATCGGTGGCACCGGCGATATTTTGGGCATTTTGGACTTGACGGCAACGGATCTCGGCGCTTTGGCGGGGGATTTTGGTTCGATCGCGATCGGGCGCGAAAACGGTAGCACCTCGTCGATCGCGATCGTCGCACCCATTACCTTCAACAGCCCGCTGACACTTCAAGCCAGCTCGATCGCGATCGACAATCCCCTCAACACAACCGGCAGCGCTAGCTTGACTCTCGACGCGCCCCAAACTGCTCTCGGCGCCAACATTGCGACATCCGGCGCCGATCTCACTTTTACAGGAAACGCATCCCTCAATGCTGACGTGGCTTTGATCGCAGAAGCTAGGGGCAACATT
Organism: Microcoleus sp. C2D2; assembly: GCF_036702495.1. Lineage (NCBI taxonomy): Bacteria > Bacillati > Cyanobacteriota > Cyanophyceae > Oscillatoriales > Microcoleaceae > Microcoleus > Microcoleus sp. C2D2. The sequence continues at coordinate 29,153 of NZ_JAUBTO010000023.1, forward strand.
CTGTTCTCCGGTAGCCTAGACGGATCTCGGGCCCTGAGACTAGACGCTGGGCGAGTGCACTTCGGCGGTACAGTCGGTCAAGCTGCACCGCTGGCGAGTTTGACTGTCAACGCCGGCAGTAGCGAGGTTTCGGGCAATATTGCGACATCGGGCGACATGACTTTCAACACGGCCGTCACAGTCAATCGCAGCGCCGCCCTAGCCGCCGCTACCGGCAATATCGCTTTTGCCAATACCCTCGACAGCACCCCGGGCCGAGCAAATAATTTGACGCTGGGCGCTGGCGGCAACATTACTTTTGGCGGCAGAGTCGGTCAAAATCAGAGGTTGGGCCTGCTCTCGGCTGACGCTGCTAACGTGACGGCTGCTTCCACAATAGCAGCGCGCAGTTTGAGCGTTAACGCCCGAGATGCCGCTCGCTTCGGGGGGGACAGCACCGCGACTTTGGGAGCCGATATCGAGGCAAGAAATGTCCTCTTAGAAGGTAATTTAAGGACGGATGGCGGCAGCGTGAACCTGCAAGCAAGCCGCGAGGTTCGGACGGGCAATATTACCTCGAACGGTGGGAGCATTCTGGTTGAGGGAAATACTGTTGCTGCAGGTGCGATCGACTCGTCGGCGGCGGGAACATCCGGCGCGATCGCTCTCAAAAGCAATGCCGGCCCTTTAACTGCGGGAGCTTTGAACGCTTCGGGAGCGATCGGCGGAAATATTGCCCTTACTTCGAGAGCGGGGATTTCGGCTCTCGATGTCAACTCCAGCAGCACTTCAAACGGAAACGGCGGGGACGTCTCCCTGAGCGCGACTGGTAACATTCAGTTGGGTTTTATCAACGCTAGAGGCGGCACTGGCGGCACTGGCGGCAGCGTTGATGTGACAACCCTCGGTTTGTTTCGATCGAACAATGTTTTCAATGATGATATATCGGGCAATATTTCCAGTATTTCTACGAACGGAGGTGCGGGGGCGGGGGCGATCGCAATTCGCCACGGAGGCGGTATCTATCGACCGTTTATAGTTGGCGGCGCGATCGACAATGGAACCGCAGGAAGCATTAATGCTGGCGCGGGAAACGCCATTTTGCCCAGTTTTTCCTTTGGGGAAACTTACGCCCAGGGAAGTTTACCAAATCAAATTTCCCTAATTACACCGGGCGCGCCAAGAGTTCCTGCACCAATTCCCGAACCAATTCCCGAACCAATTCCCGAACCAATTCCCGAACCAATTCCCGAACCAATTCCCGAACCGCCTCTAGTGCCCGTAAATCCCGATCCTGCGCCGTCACTTCCTGCATCTTTGCAACTAGAATTGAACTCGCCAACTCGAGACAAAAATTCCCCCATTAGCCTGGGTATTTTCGCTACTTCTGGCAGCTCAGATCCGGCAGGTTCGGGAGTTTTAGAATTTGAGAAAACCTTTAGTCGCGAGTATGAAAAATATCTCGAATTTCCCGCCAAAACCGCGATTACTAATATATCGGTAATTTACGAAACTCTTCGCAAAAACGAAGAAATTACCGGGGTACAATCGGCAATTATTTATATGAACTGGGTCAGCAGCTCGGATGCAGCCGCCGCCAAAGAAAATGGTTCTGTGCTGGTGGCAAGTGCCGATTTATCTAATCTATTGCCTGTGAGAAAAAAACTCAACTCCGGGCCCCCTCGCCCCTTAGAAGATAAGTTGGGGGAGAGGTTGTCGCCGCAGGGCAAGGAAATTTCCGATGTTCCTAACGGGGAGCATTTAGAATTAGTGTTAGTCACAGCTAACGCTCAACCGATACGCGTTTTAGTTTCGGCGACAACGCGGTGGCAGGTGTTGCAATTGGCTGACGCCTTGCAAACCGAAATAACTAATCCCAGAAGAAGAAGCAGCATTAGTTATTTGGATTCGGCTCAAAAACTTTATCGCTGGTTAATTGCGCCAATTGCCGCAGAATTGGCAGCTTTAAATATTGACAATTTAATTGTAATTCCGGCAGCAGGTTTGCGGAGTGTGCCCTTTGCGGCCCTTCACGATGGTAAACAATTTTTAGTTGAGAAATACAGCCTTAGCGTGATGCCGAGTCTGAGTTTGACTGATATTCGCTACGACAATATTGCGGATGATGAAATTTTGGCAATGGGGGCGTCGGTATTTGAAGATAAAGAACCATTACCAGCGGTACCGGTGGAGTTAGAGTCGATCGCGCCGCCCTCAGAAGGAAAATCATTTTTGAATCAAGATTTTACACTCGGGAATTTGCAAGCTCAGCGGGCAAATCGGCATTTTGGAATCATTCACTTAGCAACTCACAGCGAATTCCAGCCAGGGGAACCGAAAAATTCTTACATTCAGTTGTGGGATACTAAATTGCGCATAGATCAAATGCGGCAGTTGCGGTGGAATGAACCGCCGGTGAATCTGTTAGTTTTAAGCGCGTGCAGTACCGCTTTGGGCGACGAAGAGGCGGAGTTGGGGTTTGCGGGTTTGGCGGTAGCTAGCGGTGCTAAATCGGCTTTGGCGAGTTTGTGGGAAGTCAGCGATGAGGGGACTTTGGGGCTGATGACGGAGTTTTACCGACAGTTGCGGATGCCGAGACGTGAGGGCAATTTGATGACTAAAGCCGAGGCTTTGCGGCGGGCACAATTGCAGATGCTGCGGGGGCGCGTGCGGATTCAAGACGGGAAGTTGCGAGTCGAAGGGCTATCTGTGATTCTAACTTTGCCTCCGGAAATTGCAGCGCGGGGCGATCGAGTGCTTTTGCATCCTTATTATTGGGCCGCCTTTACAATGATTGGCAATCCTTGGTAATGGGGATTTTGAAGGAATAAGGAAAAAACAGCTATCTTACTATCCGTGACTTCCGTATCGTGCTGTTGGCAAGGGGTATTGGGTAATTCGTAATATCATCTAGGCGTGAATTTAACTATCTTCCCTCTGCCAATGCCGCCAAACTTCTTGATGACATACGTGCCAAAAATACATGGCTAAATTCAGAAGAGCTAATAATTTAGTGCCATCTTCTAATATCTCGTGTGCTCCTTCACTTGGCAAGGGTAAAAAATCCGCAAACCGCGAGATAGCCAACAATAGGAATGCTGTGACTAATGACAGGTAAGGAGTGGTTTTGATGGATCGCCAAAACTTAACTCCGTAAAGGAAAACAGCACTACCATAACACAAATAAATTAATTTCGTAGATATTCCCAAAGTAGAAAAAATCAAAGTCATCCGAAACCTGTCATCCAGGAAAAAAACTCCCAGTAGTAAAGCACTAAAAAATAAGAATATCCCCGATCGACTGCGTGGATATTTCTGGCGCAACACTCCGAAAGTAAATGCACAAATTGCGACTGGGATGCACCACAGGACTTCTGAAACTCCGGTTAAAATGCCTTCGTAAGGGAACACGAAATTAAAAGGATCCCTAAACAAACGTGCAACTCCGTCTCCCTGGTTGTTGAGTTTGCCGTATACGCTCAGCCCGCCCAAAATCAGAACAGTCAGAGTGTTGAAAGCAGCTAAAAACGGTACACTAAAAAAGTGTTTTTTGAAAGCTTCTAAAAAATTTGAAAATCGGGGAAGGTGAGCGACTAAAGGTAGATTCTTCATAAAAAATGTCTCTAAGCAATAGAGATCGTTACTTATTCAGCGGCAGCCAAACCACAAATGTAGTGCCGCGATCGGTTGGATATAAATGAGTTTCGAGAGAGGGCAGCCATTCAGGATTGACTGGGGAAAATACTTCTATTTCTCCTTGCATTTGGCGGACTAAATCGCGGGCGATCGCCAAACCCAATCCTGTGCCGGGAATTTCTGTCTGCGCTTTTTCTCCCCGGTAGTGCCGCTCAAATAAATGCTCTAAATCCTGGGGAGGAATGCCGGCACCTGTGTCGCTGACTGCAACTGCTATCGCAGGCAATTGGCTGTATCCTGCCCGATCGCCCTCCGCTGCTTTGTACCTGACTTTAATATAAATTTGGCAGCCGGCAGGGGTATATTTCAAAGCATTGTCAATTAAATTGCTCAAAACTTCGCGCAAAGCTCGATCGTTCGCTGAGACTGGCGGCAAATCCGCCTCCAGGTCGGCTAGCAATTTCAGATGTCTTTCAGATGCGATCGCCTCGGCGGAAATTAACAGCGGTTTTAAGACTTCTGCCACAAAACAGGATTCCTGCAAATTGGCAGCCGGTGATAGCGACAGAGGAGAATGCCGGATTGATTCCACATTGGACCTGGCTTTTTCTGAAGTGCCCGATGGCAGTTTGAGATGTGCTTCGCCGGTGTCAACAGTTCGATCGAACTGGCCGAGCAACTCTTCTAGCCGATCGCTTTCTCGGACAATACTAAAAGCCACATTGCGGTTTTTGTCTTCGGGTACCAGCCGCCGCGCTAACAGCTTGCCAAAAGTTCGCAACGCTGTCAGCGGACTTTTGAACTGATGCAGCAAATTGTGCATCGTGTCGTAAACCTGAGCCTGGATTTGCCGACTCGAACCCAATTCTTTGTGCATCCACTGCGATCGCTGGTCTAAAATGCAGGCTAGGGTTAAGGTGCGAGCAATTTGTTGCATCTGAGCCTCCTCTGGCTCGTTCCAAGCCCTGTCTTGCCGACCGCACACCAGGAGTCCCATGATAGCTCCCTCGTGTATCAGAGGCGTCACAATTTGCCGGCGCTGCTGCCACACGTTCTCCGGGCCTTGGCACTGATGGGAACTGCCCTCATTACCCTCAAGCGCCTCGGGTGCGATCGCCCCCACCGTTGATTCTTCCACAGGAAGAACCGGCGGCGCCAGCAGTCGCGGCACCGGTTTCACTGTCGAGCTTTCGCAAGATTGCAACCTCAACCCCTGATTTTCTTCCGATTCGACTGAGATTTCTGGGTAAACCGCGATCGGCACCAACTTTGCTTCGCTGCCTTCTACCAGCTCTTGTGTCAGGTATACCGCGCTGAATGTCGCGCCCAAACTGACGGCGATCGCCACCTGCGATCGGCAAAGCTTGACAAATTCTGAACTTGCTGGCATTAACATGAGCGCCACATTAAGATATCTAACGAAATTCTAAGTAAATTACAACCGATCGGCAGCCTTTTACAGATGAGAGACTTCTAGATTTCAGGTATCTTCGCTGTGATAGAAGGTCGCTATGTTAAAGGCATGGGGCTTTAATGAACCAAAATTGCCCGGAATCCGGGTGCGGTCGGCTTCCACAGCTCCCGGATTCTTGGCTCTTGCCGGAACTTGCCGCCGGCGATACCACAACCGCTACACTTTTGTCGATCGGCACCAATGTTAAGATTATGTCGATATATTAAAAACAGTTGAACTTTTGAGCGAGAACGGATATACTGACCTCGGATTTGGTAGCTATCATTACAACCTGTCTGCTCATACTGTCTGCTCACAGAGGAGGTAAAGAAATTGGCCAGGAGACGCAAACGCAAGAGTCGCCGCCGACAAGAAGGACGAAGAATTTTAGAGTGTGTGCCTCAATATAGCATCGAGAGCGGCGAAGATAAACCCGTAACAGCGGCTCGCAAGTTCATCCATGCCGAAGGCATTGCTCCCCCAGCTTTGCTGTTAGTCAAGCGTAACGAGCATACCACTGACAGATACTTCTGGGCTGAAAAAGGTTTATTTGGAGCCCAATACGTAGAAGAGAACCATTTCTTGTTTCCCAGCTTAAAGGTGATGTTGGAAGCTACCACAGAAAAAATTCCTGTGGTGTCAGCCAGCCGCGCATAGCTCAAAATGTTGAGCTCAAAACATTGACAGCAATGTTTTTCTAACTCTTTTAACAAAAGCGCTAGAGTTCTCATTGTCTGGAGAGTGCCAACTGAAATTTCTGCGAAAAGTCCTTAGGAATTAGGGTATAAGGAGCCATCGCAACAGGCTCGATCGCTGCCGCGGGCGATCGCCACAATTGGCACTTTCACGATAATGGTTTTTTTTGCCTGTTTTGTCACTCAAACAAACAGCCAACGAGAGAGCGGCTCTTTAGTCATCGGTTTGTCAGCTCGAAGTCTAAGTACGGCATCTAGCATATCAAAAAACGTTCCGTGCCAAACTTTTAATCAAGCGGTTTCAAATCTAAAGCTTTTTGCATGGCTGCTAGTTCATCGCGGTGAGCTCTGACAGTAACAAAGCTCTTGGTTTGGCTTCCCGACTCAGCAACTGATTCGAGTTTGAGCGAGACTTGCTCAGAGCGTCCAGCTTTTTTCCAGTAAAATACCCCCGCCAGCGGCGACAGCAGTACCAAAGCTAGGAAAACTTGACCCTGCTGGGGAACTAGCATTCCCAAGACCAGTCCCAAGCACAGAGCGCCGCCTGCACTCAGCAGAGTTAAAAAAATAGCTAGAAACCAACTAGGCCTGACAAAACCCTCAAACGTGACTTTATAGTTGGGGGCATCGACGGCTGCAACTCGGTAAGCCCTAGAAGCAAAATACTCTTGTAGCTGGGTTAACAGTGACTCTTGGGCGCTCTCGGAAGCAAGCTTGACTTGTTCGATTCTATCTTTGACCGAGGCCTTGATGAAGAAAAACAAGCCAACAGCCAGCAGCAGCGTCAGCACAAAGGTTGAAGGAAGAACAGCAGTATCCATCGGTAGAAGTTTGTGTAATTGAAACGATCTACTATTACTTTACAGAACTTTACATACGAAAGCGATCGAGGACTTACGCAGACACTTTTTTACCAAAATTCGCAGAAAGCTTTGTAGCAAAGCGTTTTTCTCCCCATCACCAAATTCCCCTATCTCTACCTCGTCGCTAATTCTCAAGTGACCGTGCGTAAGTCCTGACGAGCCGTGTAGATGCTTTAATGGCTGTGCGGCGATCGAGCAAAGCGAAGGCAATCGGGCAAATCGCTTTGCAAGTAGCGCCAGCTTCTCTTGGGTTTAGGCATCCGATTCAAACTCGGTTAACCCGTCTGACCAGTTTCTAAGGCGCGGGGCCGACGCCCTGACGCGCCGTTTCCCTGACCGATGTACTCGTGCCAGAGACGAGCCAGGTCTTGAGCTTGGTGCCGCCACTCAGGGAGGATTTGATACATCCGGCGGGGGCGGCCGCGTCCTTCTACTTTTTTCCAGTAACCGGTGATTACGGCTTCATCCTCGAGGAATTTCAGAGCGCTGTAGAGCACGGTATCAGAAAGTCGGTAGATGGGGAATTCCCTCTCTAGTTGTCCGATGAGTTCTGTACCGTAGGAATCTCCGCGCAATAACACCGAGAGAATGTAGCACACTGCTAGTTCCTTGTTTAGATAAACAGGAGGGGGGTCTTGAAAAAATTGATAGATATGTTCAAACTTCATCTGTCTTGTCCGCTGGAAACTCTCGTGATACCGTCAGGTTAACGGGAGAGGAAAGCGGGGCGGGGGATGCCGCTTCCTAAGGATTAAGTGGGACACCGAGGAAACAGAGGTGCAGTATTTCCCCAGTGAATGTTGATCGCCCCAAACGCTTGTCCTGCACTTCGGTAATGTTTGCCTGCCCCAAGGTTGAGGATCACTGGCCTAACTAGCGCAATTTTTTTCCTCTTCCAATCTATCGCAGCGACTATTGCCAAGTGTGCGATCGCCTACAAAATTTGGCAGTTACTTCCGGAGTTGGTGTTTTAACTGAAAATTAAAAATTCGCAACTTCCCGGAGCCCTTTGTCGGCCTCATCTCTGCGCTCTAGCTTGTCTGAGAGAGCAGTTGATGTTTGCGCTCAAGCGCAGGCTTTAAACCAAACTCAGACCTAACATGGCGCGCAGTGTAAAAGTTAGAAAGACAAAAGTCGCTACGATCGAACTAATCAGGGCGATCGCAGTTGCCGGTCGATCGAGCAGGGGTCTGAGTCGCTCGAACAGGAAAAAGAAAATTCCCAGGCATATCGTAATGAAAAAGCGGGGGTAGCGAGAGACGTTATTAATAAAATCTTGCATGAGCTTGGTGGGGTAAAGTGTCACAGCTCGATCTTTGACTGGTAACACTTGTGAGCGAGTTAGACAATTTTGGCACAGCCGGAGCTAAATCTGCCGATCGGGCGATCGGGCATTTTTGCCTAGGCTTAGCTGACATATATAATTCTAACGAAAACTTTTCGCCGCTCGATCGGGCACTGTCTGTTTAATGCCACCCGACCTCCGGTAACAACTTCAGAAGTATTTCTATTGAGTTCTAGTTGTGATAGATATTATAGGGCCGTTATTTCTAGATAAATGTCTGCTTCCGCACCTTCTTTCGTCTTGCCACGTCCCTTTCTGAAATGGGCTGGAGGTAAAACTAGGTTGATTGGACAATATCAACCTTATTTCCCTGAAAAGTTCACCACTTACTACGAGCCTTTTTTGGGCGGCGGAGCCGTATTTTTTTACTTAGCACAACAGCACCCTTCTTTGCAAGCTATTTTAACAGATATTAATCCTGAGTTGATTAATGCCTATTGCTGTGTCAGGGATAAAGTTGAGGAGCTAATTGAGCTTTTGTTCGAGCACCAGTCAGAACACAGGAAGGACAATAAAGAGTATTATTACTGGGTGCGATCGCGCTCCTACAAAAAAGATACAGAAAAAGCAGCACGCCTAATTTACCTAAATAAAACTTGTTACAACGGCCTCTACAGAGAAAACTCAAAAGGTGAATTTAATGTTCCGATAGGTCGATACAAAAATCCTAACATTTGTCAACCAGAGTTATTGCGATCTGTCTCATCTTTACTCGCGCGCGCTCAAATTGAAGTGAGAAAGTTCGATGAAATTTTGGATTTTGCTACTAGCCGCGAAGACTTTGTTTATTTTGACCCGCCTTATTATCCTATCAGTGCCACGAGTAACTTTACGGCTTACAACCGGGATAATTTTCCAGAATCAGAACAGCTTAAACTGAGAGATATTTTTGCCGAACTTCCAGAACGCGGCGTGAAAGTTATGCTGTCTAATTCTAACTGCGATTTCATCCATAAAATCTACAGCGATAGTCACGCTTTTCCCATAAATTCTCTTCCCCAATTAATAGAAATATCAGCATCTAGGGGAATTAATTCTAATAGTGGCAAGCGCGGCAAAGTCAAGGAATTATTAATATGTTCATTTTAATCAACAGTTAAGCAGATTTTGTACGGGCAACCGCGGGGGTTGCCCCGCAGGCGGCCTCCTTGCGTAAAGGGAGGATATCAATGAGAGTAAAAAGCGTTTTTGAGGAGGAGTGCGAGGGTGCAATTAGCATTTCTCCGATCTCGCTTTGAGGAAAGCGCTGGAAAGCGCTGCGGTGTGAAAGCTCTGACCGAAAGCATCCAGGATACAAGCCCCCGGATTCATCCGTCCAGAAATAAAAAACCTGTATCCGATGAAACTTGCCCCCCGAATTTATCCGTGGGGTCAATGCTTCAATTCTTTAATCTAAAATCTCAAATCTAAAATCGATTGACCGAAAGCATCCAGGATACAAGCCCCCGGATTCATCCGTCCAGAAATAAAAAACCTGTATCCGATGAAACTTGCCCCCCGAATTTATCCGTGGGGTCAATGCTTCAATCTCAAATCTAAAATCTAAAATCTAAAATCACTTGACTCTCCAGTGAACTGGAGACTTTACAATGGAGTTAATTCATTTATTGAGCAGAGTAGTTTCTGCTGAGGTTCAAACTATGACTTTACAGCTAAAAGTTCCTAAGATGGCTTGTTCTGCTTGTGCGAATACAATAACAAAAGCAGTCCAAGCCATTGACTCAGCCGCTGGTGTTGAGGCGGATATCAAGACCAAATTGGTCAGGATTCAAACCGCTAAGTCGGAAAGTGAAGTTAGGAAAGCGATCGCATCTGCTGGCTATCCAGCAAGTCAATTTTAGATTTTAGATTTTAGATTTTAGATTTACTTGCAGCTTTGAATCTGGGAGATTTAACAAGAGTCTAAAATTTTTGATTCTCCACGACAGGAGTACGTCGCACATTATCCGTATTTAGGCGAGGTCAATCGATTTTAGATTTTAGATTTTAGATTAAAGAATTGAAGCATTGACCCCACGGATAAATTCGGGGGCAAGTTTATCGGATACAGGTTTTTTATTTCTGGGTCCTGAGTCTGCGAAGGAATGAATCCGGGGGCTTGTATCCTGGATGCTTTCGGTCATGTGAAGGCAGAAGGTAAATTTATAACTTAGGAGGGCATCTATGGACAATCTCACACTTAAATTGCGGGGCATGAGTTGTGCTTCTTGTGCTTCCTCTGTCGAACAAGCAATTGAATCGGTTCCCGGCGTAATTGAGTGTCATGTAAATTTTGGGATGGAACAAGCAACCATCCAATACGACTCCAAGCAAACCAACTTAGAAACAATTCAATCGGCTGTTGATGCTGCGGGATACCAAGCTTTGCCGCTTCAAGAAATGGCGGCGGCAGAGGATGATTCCGAACAAGCCGATCGCAAATCGGAATCTCAAACCTTGCAGCGGAAACTCTGGACGGCAGGTATCATAAGCATCCTGCTAGTTGTGGGCGCTATTCCAGCCATGACCGGCTTGCATCTGCCATTTATTCCCGCATGGCTGCACAATTTTTGGTTGCAATTAGTGCTGACCTCACCCGTACAATTTTGGTGCGGAAGATCGTTTTATGTGGGAGCTTGGAAATCCCTAAAACGGCGCGTAGCAACAATGGATACCCTGATTGCTTTGGGTACGAGTGCTGCTTACTTTTATTCTGTATTTGTGACATTTTTTCCCGGTTTATTGACAACCCAAGGTTTGACTCCTAGCGTTTACTACGAAGTAGCCGCCAGCGTGATCGCCTTAATTTTGTTGGGGAAAACCCTAGAAAATCGGGCGAAGGGAGAGACTTCCGAAGCCATTCGCAAACTCATGGGTTTGCAAGCAAAAACTGCTCGGATAGTTCGCAACGGGGAAGAGTTGGAAGTGCCTATCGCCCAAGTGGAAATTGGCGACATCGTGCAGGTGCGGCCGGGCGAGCAAATCCCCGTAGATGGAGATGTTATTGAAGGCTCTTCCACAGTAGACGAAGCAATGGTTACAGGAGAAAGTTTGCCCGTTAAAAAGCAGCTTGGCGACGAAGTTATCGGAGCCACAATTAACAAAACTGGCAGCTTCAAGTTTCGGGCGACAAGAGTTGGCAAAGATACATTTTTAGCTCAAATTGTCAAGATGGTGCAGGACGCACAGGGTTCAAAAGCACCGATTCAAAAGTTAGCAGACCAAGTGACTGGCTGGTTTGTTCCCGCAGTAATTGCCATCGCTTTAGCTACTTTTATTATCTGGTTTAACGCGACGGGAAACTTCACTCTAGCCACAGTGACAATGGTGGAAGTGCTGATTATTGCCTGTCCCTGCGCTTTGGGTTTAGCGACTCCGACTGCTGTGATGGTGGGAACTGGTAAAGGTGCAGAAAATGGGATTTTAATTAAAGGAGCCGAAAGTTTAGAATTGGCTCACAAAATCCAAATTATTGTGTTAGATAAAACTGGAACTCTCACAGAAGGCAAGCCGACGGTAACTGATTTTGTGACAGTTAGGGGAACGGCGAACAGCAATGAGTTAAAGTTGCTGCAATTGGCTGCGTCTGTCGAGCGCAATTCGGAGCATCCTTTGGGGGAAGCTATTGTGAGGTACGCTCAATCTCAAGAGGTTAATTTGACGGAGGTTAAGGATTTTGAGGCGATCGCCGGGAGTGGTGTTCGAGGGGTTGTAGGCGGAAAGTCGATCGCCCTGGGAACGCTGAGGTGGATGCAGGAACTAGGCTGCGATACTGAATATCTGGAACTGCGCGGCAGAGCTTTGGAAGCTGCGAGCAAAACGGTTGTTTGGATGGCTGTAGAAGGCAAAATAGAGGCAATTCTGGGCATTGCGGATGCTCTCAAACCATCGTCAGCGCAGGCGGTGAAAGCACTTCAAAAACTCGGTTTGGAGGTGGCGATGCTGACTGGAGATAATCGCGCGACTGCGGAGTCGATCGCCCAATCCGTGGGCATTACTCGCGTTTTTGCCGAAGTTAGACCCGACCAAAAAGCAGCTCAAATCCAAGCCCTGCAAGGGGAAGGAAAAATTGTCGCGATGGTGGGAGACGGGATTAACGATGCACCGGCTTTGGCCTTAGCAGACGTGGGAATTGCGATCGGCACCGGCACCGATGTGGCGATCGCAGCCAGCGACATTACCTTAATTTCTGGAGATTTGCAAGGCATAGTTACAGCAATTAAACTTTCCCGCGCCACCATGCGGAACATCCGCGAAAATTTGTTTTTTGCGTTTATTTACAACATCGCTGGAATACCGATCGCGGCGGGCATTTTGTTTCCCATTTTTGGCTGGCTGCTAAATCCAATTATCGCCGGTGCAGCAATGGCTTTCAGTTCAGTCTCTGTAGTTACTAATGCTTTGCGATTGCGAAATTTTCAAGCCAAATCTCGTGCATAAATTTGGAGGAATTAGAAAAATGTTACAGCCCAGTCAAATTTGGGGAAGTCTCGCGAGTTTAGGACTTGTGATGGGAATGGCATCGGGAGTTCAAGCTTCCGAAATGTCCGTCCAGCATTCTACTTCAACGACTCAATTCCGCAGCATTGAACAGCCACTAGGTTTAAAAGTTGGCGTCACAATAGGTGGTTTGACATTAATTGGTTTGGAATTGTGGTGGTTTTTGTTCAGTAAAGCTAAAGGGCAGCAAGCGGAATATATTCAGGGGATACAAGAGTTGACTATTACTGTAGACGGGGGTTATGAGCCTGCCACTGTAGTTGTGAAAGCAGGTCAATTAGTGAGGCTCAATTTCTTGAGGCGCGACCCCAATAGTTGTCTTGAAAAAGTGTTGTTACCAGATTTCCAAATTGTGCGAGAATTACCTCTAAATCAGGTAACTGCTGTTGAATTCACCCCTCAAAAACCTGGACGATACCTCTTTACTTGCGGCATGAATATGTTTAGGGGTGTGGTGGAAGTACAAAGCTAAATCACAAGCTGCGGCAATTGCGACGGTTGAGGCGCGAGTTTTTTCAGCAAGAAATCGCTAAAATAGATGAAAGCTTAAAAAATTTGGAGTGAGGTAAATGCAACTACTACACACGATGCTCCGAGTCGGCAACCTGGAAGAGTCCCTCAAATTTTACACTGAGGTTCTGGGCATGAAATTGCTGCGGCAAAAGGACTATCCAGATGGTAAATTTACTCTGGCTTTTGTGGGCTACGGCGACGAATCAGACACTACAGTTTTGGAATTAACATACAACTGGGGGGTCACAGAGTACAATTTGGGGGATGCTTACGGTCATATTGCGATCGGCGTTGACGACATTTACGGTACTTGCGAAGAAATTAAAGCCCGCAGCGGTAAAGTTATTCGGGAACCCGGGCCGATGAAGCACGGTTCAACTGTCATCGCTTTTGTGCAAGACCCAGATGGATATAAAGTTGAATTAATTCAACTGGGAAATCAAAACAGCAGCAGTCAGAAAGTAAGTGCGGCGACCGCATCCTAGAGTTCGTCCTGCTCGTCCTGGTATGGTGCGTCAGAAACAAACTTTTTGAGTTAGATTGAAACTCTTTCTCTGACGCACCGTACTGAGGGGATGCGAGGGGGTTTTCAACACTTTTAATTCGATCGCACCGACGGTACAAACTGCTGCAAGTAAATCTTTTTCCACAAACTAGAAAAACTGCTGCTTATTTCGCTTAAGCTCTCAAATTTAGGAATTAATTGAGATTTTCGGCGATTGTCTGAAGCAGCCATCGCCGAAAAGAATACAGCTAATACTAACAAAAATACCACCATCACACCAAATAAAATAGCCCAATAAAGTAGAACTTCGTTTGTCTCGGTGACCAGGAATATCGACTTAATCACTGAGTCCGAAAAATACAAAAACAGCCCTCCTGGAACCCCCACCGCGAACAATAGCCACATCCACTTAAACATATCTGTTGAAGTCTTGCTATTTTTGGAAATAGAAAGTTCTAACTCTCTAATTTGGCTGTTAATATTTGATGTGACTTCATACAAAGTATTCTGCAAAGAATCTTTGATAGAATTGAGTTCCTTGTCGAGGTTTATGCACTGCTCGGAGGTGCTTGTGTCAAAGCTCAGCTTTTGGAGTTTTTTGCTGTGCGCAGCCAGTTTAGTGCCTAGGGTATAATCCCATTTTTCCAGCATATCTACAGTCAAATACAAAAGTTCCTTATTAGCATTTAACAATCTCTGGCAATCTACGATCGATTTAACGAACTTGCTGAGATTGTTTATCTGCTCCTCTACAGTATTTTGGTATTGCCTTTGTTTAGCTGACAAGAAACTTGCGAGCTCGACCTCGCGATCGTCGCACAGCGACAAAGCCTCACCATACAAGTCGTCAATTTCCCTTTTCACGAGATACAGTGACGCTTTGCACTCCTCAATTTCGGGAAGAGTCAGACCTTCTAAGCGCTGATGTTTTACATTAAATTTATATACGATCGCTGTCATAATCAGCGCCGATTTTCCCTCAAGCTTGTCTTTGTAAGGTTCTAAAATAATTGCCGCTAGATTTTTGACTTTCGCTTCCGGGTGGTTCAGGAACTCAAAAATTTTGGCAAGTATTTTGGAGAATTCCAAGTCATTAAAATTATTTGCCGCAACTTCCAAAAAGTTTGTTACCGCTGCATCGTTTTCGGCCTGACCTTTGTACCGATCGCCCGTAAGTGCGATCGCAGCAAATACTCGCTCGATCCAAAACAGATATTCCTCGCAATCCATTGGCAGGCTCGGCAGCAGCCAGCTCGGGCCGTACATCCAAAAATCGAGACAATTCTCATATTCCTTACTGCTGTCATTTCTGCTGTTGTCGCCCAAAGCAAATTTGTTGCTTGCTAACACTTTAATTTGCTCTTCTACAACCTGCCGCTCAATTTCTCCTGCATTGATTGTGACATTTACAGCACCTTCCTTGCCTTGCCCTTGCCTTGCTTCATCCAACCAAATTGACTTAATACTAACAGCCACAGACCACCGAATTAAAGGAGTCGCTCCCCCTCGCACTTCCACTTCTAACGCCGCCAGCAGCTTTTTGCTAAAATCCTTTGCTCTCGCTGCTCTCTCACTTGATATCAGACCATCTCCCACCTTCCCAAATGCCTGAATTGCCAAAGCGCGAAACAGCAAATTCGGATGCGGTTTTCTGAAGGATATCGGTATGTTTCCCCTTAATATTCCGGTTTTCGGTACGCCCAAAACTTCAGCAAAAGGCTCGAGTCCGCACTGTTGCAGGATTCCTTCAACTATGTTTATTCTTTGCCAAGGTTGAGTATATTTACTGAGACTGAAGATTAGCGCTGAGCCACTGCATTCCATTGATTTAGGGATGCTGGTGCGATCGGGTTTCCATTGATTGCTCGTCATAATTTTTCGCTATGACAATTAGTAGATATTGACACCGCTGTTTGATTCTCAATGTAACTTTACATCTACTGCTGCTTTTTGTCAATATTAGTCTTGGACGCATAGGGAACTAGAAACCCGGTTTCACGAGTAAATTTCTCATGACTAAAGCGCTGATTTTCCCTCTCAACCGGGCTTAGCAAGGCAAATGTTCATCCCGAACTAAATATATATAATTTTGCAGTAATCGGTGAAATATCAAATTTTTACGTTGGGTCACGAAACCCAACCTACTATAATGATTTCTTTTTCGGAGCTTTTAAGATTTTGTCGCTCGCCATTTTGTCAATGATTAAATCACTGATAATTTGAGCTCCGTGGGAGGTAAAGTGCAAGCCATCATTATTTTTTACATAGCCTCGCTTACCCGATTTATCAGCAACTACAGTCACCAATTTTCCGGCTTGTGCAAAAGTGTCCCAAGTAGAAATAAATTCGAGTTTGGCTGAAGACTTGCTGGCATTTTTATAAATATCGTTCATGATGGGAAAAGCTTTGAGATACCAAGATTTGTTAGGTATCGATTGACCGACCCAATACACTTTTCTCACCGATGACGAATCAAGTAAATTGGCATATTTTTCTACTCTTTGTTGATAAGCTTTTTGCCATTCTTTAGTCATAATTACCCGAGATTTTCCTTGAAAATCAGTGATATCTTGAGGGTCATTTGCTCCGAACAAAACTATCACTACATCCGGCTGGTAATCATTAATAATTTGGCGAGTTCTCGCATACCAGTCATAATAATCTATCCGATTTAATCCGCTCGATACCTTGTAGTCAATTTTCGTATCGGCGATATTGTATTTTTGCTTGAGAGTGTACTGGAGTTTAATTCCTAAGTCGAACATTACGGAATCTCCAATAAATAAAAATTTTCGATAAGGTCTGGTCAGTTTGGGTTTAGCTGGGGTTGGTTTTTTAGCAGGCTTTTGGGGCAGGACGGCCGCTTTTGTTTCGGTTTTGACCGGAGGAACTTCGGATTTTTTGGAGGGGCTATCGAAGTTAATATCTTTAAGTTTGCTCCAAAAATCTTGTTCGGATTTCCTGAAACCCTCTATTTCGATCTGGCGCGCTGCTTGTTTGATTTCTGGACTGGCGAAAGGAGTTGAAGAAAAGCTTTTCAGAAATAATGATAAGTTTGAAAATATTAAAGTGAGAATTACAGAAGTAACTATCAGCAAAATTTCCCGGTCTTTCATATTTCTTAGAAATTAAAGTAAATAAAAGGCGGGACGGTACTCGGCCCCAACATCAAGATAGTATACACGAGCAGCGAAACTAAGACAACCCGAAAGAAAATGTTTTTTAATGACAATACGGTTTGCAATAGTTGGGCGATGCGATCGCCCCACAAGTTGAGCGCGCCAATGACGGCAATTACTAAATACAATTGCCAAAAGTTAAATTGAAAAGTGGCGACGGTAGGATGGACAATTCCTTGCAAAAAAATCACCGCAGTTTCCCAGTTGGGAGTGCCGAAAAATACCCAGCTACAAGTAACAAAACTAAAGGTTAACAGCCAACTGCAAAATTTAGCAAATCTGGGAAAGGCATAGTCTAATTTAAAGTGGATAGCTTGGGGGATATCTTTACATAAATGGTTGACAATTAATCCTAAACCGTGAATTGCTCCCCAGAAAATAAAGTTTAAACCTGCGCCGTGCCAAAATCCGCCGATAGCCATTGTTAAAAATAGATTTAGGTACTTCCTCAACTTGCCGTATCTGTTGCCCCCTAAGGGAAAGTAAACGTAATCCCTCAGCCACTCGGAAAGACTGATGTGCCACCTTTTCCAAAATTCTTGCAGGCCCAGCGATCGGTATGGCATATTAAAGTTGGCGATGGGTTTGAAACCCAGCAAACAGGAGATGCCGTTGGCTAAATCCGAATAGCCGCTGAAATCTACGTAAATTAAACAGGAATAGGAAATTGCCGCGAGGATTAAATCGATGCTGCTGTACTGCTGGGGAACTTTAAAGGGCAGTTGAGTGAAGTTAAACAAAAAGCTCGATAAAGTATATTTTTTGAAGAGTCCTGATAAAATCAAAACTATAACTTCTTCGATTTGATAGTCGTATTTTTTTGCGGAATTTAGCTGCGAGTAAAATTCGCGAGGTCGCGAGATTGGTCCGGAGGCAATTTGGGGAAAGTAGGTAATGTAGGCGGCGTAATCTACAAATTTCGGACAGGGGATTTTTTGCTGGTAGCAGTCGATTAAATGGGAAATCATTCTAAAAGTGTAGAACGACACACCGACGGGGGCGATTATTTGCAAAACTTGAAAGCTGGCTGGAATTTGTAGCTGGTTCAGTACCTCAAATAAAGAAGTTACAAAGAAGTTGCAATATTTAAAGATGCCGAGATTGGCAATGTTGAAAATTATCCCCGAGATTAAAGCAAGTTTTTTATATTTGCCGTTGCCGACCGCCCGGAGAATGATATAATTGTAGGCAGTACCTAAAACGAGCAGCAAGAGAAAGTCGAAACTCCAAAAGGAATAAAATAATAAACTGGAAAGTAGCAAGACAATTTTATACAAATCGACTTGGGGTTTCACAGAGACGATCGCGCTAAAAATAATTAGGAAAAATACTAGAAATTGGTAAGTGGGAAATAGCATAAATCTCAGCCGCTTAAAAATTTTGTTTCTGGCAATATTTTTATAAGTACGCGCAAGCGTTGCTATCTTGAAGGGAATCGCCCGCAAGGAGTCTGACCGCACCAACTTTCGGGGTGGATTGCCGACTTTAAGCTTTTGCAAGAGGTCAATTATGTCACAACTTTCTTTGGGTTAACCGTACTCAGAAATTCACAATCGTGTTTAAAGATTATGATGGTTATCAAGGAAATGGGGTCGAAAACCCTGTCCTTCTAGGACGGCTTTAATTTCTTAAATCCCTGAATAAAAATCAGGAAAGTTCTAGTATACTAGAGTAGTCAAGGTTAAACTCCTGCGCCATAGTGCATAAAAACAGTTAACGACACACTGTGAGGCGTAAACCGGGGGACAAAGAGCGGCGAAAACTCTATAAACAGCTAGGGGCTTAACACAGTTCCTTTAACCAGAGAAACAAACTATTTAGTCTTGTTAAGTAGGGTAGGGCATACCCGAACTCTAGGTAAATATCCTAGTACGCTTTTGGAGATAGACCCTAGGAGGGTGGCTGCGAATCAGGCTCGTTAATTGGTAGGATTTCTACGGTTAAAAAGTTTGAGTATTGCCGAAAGGACGCAACATTTTAAGGTCAGTCGCTGAATTAAGAATCCTTGTCCTTTAGGTCAGGGAGTGTCAAGAGACGATGTATTAACGGATAACAACAGGAATCCCCTTGATTGCGAGGAACCAACGTGCAGCCAACAGACCCTAGCAAATTTACAGATCAAGCCTGGGAAGCCATTGTCAAATCCCAGGATGTAGCCCGCCGCTTTGCCAATCAGCAGCTAGAGGTTGAACATTTAGCCATCGCCCTTCTCGAACAGCAAGGCTTAGCCAACAGCATTCTCAGCAAAGCTGGAGTCGATGCCCCCCGCTTGGCCCAGCAGTTAGATGCTTTTGCCAAACGACAGCCCAGAGTTGCCAACGCTGACCAACTATACCTCGGCCGCGGCTTAGAAGTGATGTTAGATGTTGCCGAGGCCACCAGAGCGACTTGGCAAGATAATTTTATCGCCGTTGAACATTTATTAATTGGCTTAGTAGAAGACGAACGAGTCGGCCGCAGGTTGCTGACAAAAGGCGACGGGCCGCCGGGCCGCCCCGGTTACGATCGCAAACCCCCAGCCGGTACGATCGATCGGCCAAAACTCGAAGAAGCCATCAAATCAGTCCGCGCCACTACTAAAGTCCAAGAAAAAAATTCCGAAACCGGGAAAGCCAGCCTCCGCAACGGTAAAGCCCAAGATCAAGAGGGCGAAGCTAACTCCGACGCCCTCAGCAAGTACGGCCGCGATTTGACAGAAGCCGCCAAGGCCGGCAAACTCGACCCAGTAATCGGCCGCGACGAGGAAATCCGCCGCGTGGTGCAAGTTCTTTCCCGCCGCCAAAAAAACAATCCGGTGTTAATTGGCGATCCCGGAGTCGGAAAAACTGCGATCGCCGAAGGTTTAGCCCAGCGAATTGTCAACGGCGACGTACCGGAATCTTTGAAAAATCGCCAGCTATTTAGCCTTGACATGGGCAGTTTAATTGCTGGGGCAAAATTCCGGGGCGAATTTGAAGAACGATTGCGGTCTGTGCTGCGGGAAGTCATCGATTCCGACGGGCAAATTGTCCTGTTTATTGACGAATTGCACACCGTTGTCGGCACTGGCGGCGGTGGCAGTTCCGGTTCGGGAATGGATGCGGGAAATTTGTTAAAACCAATGTTGGCCAGAGGCGAATTGCGCTGCATCGGCGCTACAACTCTCGACGAATTCCGCAAGAATATTGAAAAAGATCCTGCCTTGGAACGCCGCTTTCAACAAGTATTTGTCGGCGAACCGAGCGTTGAAGATACTGTTTCGATTTTGCGCGGATTGAAAGACCGTTACGAACGCCACCACGGGGTAAAAATTACTGATTCGGCCCTGGTAGCTGCTGCAACTCTGTCTTTTCGCTATATTTCCGATCGATTTTTGCCGGACAAGGCGATCGACCTGGTAGATGAAGCGGCCGCCCACTTGAAAATGGAGATTACCTCTAAACCTGTGGAATTGGAAGGAATCGATCGCCGGGTGATGCAGTTGGAAATGGAAAAATTGTCGATCGAAGGCGAAGGAAAAGGCGCTCTAGCCCCTGGGCTCGGCTTCCGCGTCGAACGCATCACATCGGAGATTGACATTTTAAAAGTCAAGCAGGAAAAATTGTCCTCTCAGTGGTTGGGCGAAAAGCAGTTGTTGGATGCAATCAATAAATTGAAAGCAGAAGAAGACCAACTGCGAGTCCAAATCGAACAGGCAGAAAGGGCTTACGATTTGAATAAAGCCGCACAGTTAAAGTACGGCAAGCTGGAAACTGCGGTGCGCGATCGCGAAGCGAAAGAAGCGGAACTTTTGAAACAGCAAGCTCAAGGTTCTTCCCTGCTGCGCGAAAAAGTTACTGAGGGCGATATTGCGGAAATAGTCGCTAAATGGACGGGCATTCCGGTTAACCGGTTGTTAGAATCCGAACGCCAAAAATTGCTGCAATTGGAAAAACACTTGCACCAAAAAGTCATCGGTCAAGAGGAAGCTGTAACAGCCGTGGCAGCGGCAATTCGGCGCGCGAGGGCGGGCATGAAAGACCCCGGCCGGCCGATCGGCTCTTTCTTGTTTATGGGCCCGACAGGCGTCGGAAAAACTGAGTTAGCGCGGGCGTTGGCGGAGTTTTTGTTTGACAGCGATGATGCGATCGTCCGCATCGATATGTCGGAATACATGGAGAAACACAGCGTTTCCCGGTTGGTAGGAGCTCCCCCCGGATATGTCGGCTACGATGAAGGGGGACAACTTTCCGAAGCAGTGCGGAGACATCCTTATTCGGTAGTGCTGTTTGATGAAGTGGAAAAAGCGCACGCGGACGTATTTAACATTTTGCTGCAAGTGTTGGATGACGGCAGAATTACCGATTCTCAAGGTCGAGTGGTTGACTTTAGAAATACCGTAATTGTGATGACTAGCAATATCGGCAGCGACCACATTTTAGACGTGTTTACTAAGAAGGAAAAAACCCCCAAAAAACCTGCTACTCGGAAGCAGGAAACGAAAGATTTGTCAAGTCAAAAGACAGATTATAAAGTAGCTGCCGACGGTACTGTTGAGGTGTCGGCCGAGCGAGTCGATACTCCAGACAAGAGCGAAAATGAAAATTTATTGACTCAAGAACGGGAGACAGACCAAGAGTACGAACAGATGTTAAAACGGGTGATGGCAGCGCTGCGATCGCACTTCCGGCCGGAATTTCTCAATCGGGTGGACGAGATAATTTTGTTCCACACTTTGAGCAAGATCGAATTGCGGCAAATAGTCACCATTCAAGTGAAGCGGATCGAGCGTTTGTTGGCAGAGCAAAAAATTACTTTGGAACTGTCGGATGCGGCGAAAAATCATATCACAGATGTTGGTTACGACCCGGTTTACGGCGCTCGCCCCTTAAAACGTGCCATCCAGCGGGAGCTGGAAAATCCGCTGGCAAACAAGATTCTGGAAAATGCGTTTGTCGAGGGCGATACAATTGCGATCGACTGTGAAAATAACACTTTGCAATTTCGCAAAAAAGAATTTCGCCCAGCGCTAGTCGGTAATAGTTTGTAGTTGCCGAACAGCTAGGAACAGGCAGGATGCCTGTTCCACAAATAATAAGTCTTCTTGTGGAACAGGCATCCTGCCTGTTATTGAAAATTAGGAACAGGCAAGATGCCTGTTCCACAAACCATCAATTCTCTTGTGGAACAGGCATCTTGCCTGTTATTGAAAATTAGGAACCGGCATCCTGCCTGTTATTGAAAATGGTGAAACCTGTTACTTGATATCAGGAATTCGAGATGGTGCGGCTGCCGTAAGCATCCATGCTGTAGGCGGGAACGCGAACGCTGTAATCCATCTCTGTGGCTGTGATTGCTACAGCCAATTTTTCAAAAGATTCATCGTTCCAATTCCGCTCGTGGATGGGCTTTGACTGTTCGCCCAGGAAATATGCTTGAGTACCAATGACTGAGGCCGCTACCCAGCCGACGATTAAAAGAGCGATTACAATTGTCATTTTTGCTTTTTCCTTAACTTTTGTTGCTTTATGTAAACAAATGTAACAATAGCTAGCCATTAAGGTCAAGGTAGTCTTATGTCGTGGCAACCGTCCGGCAGGTAGTAAATACCGCCCCTGATACTTCGTCTGTAGGGTGTGCTTAGTGTCAACAAGGGCTCGATCCCCCTAGCCCCCCTTAATAAGGGGGGGGCAAGAGTGTTCTCTTTCGTCCCCCTTATCAAGGGGGATTTAGGGGGATCTAGACTGGGCTACCAGCGAGAGATACAGAGGGGTTTCAGGCTTAAGTTGACACGCCTTGGTAGGGTGTGCACCGCGCACCGGTCTTTCGGCTGTGCACCCTGCATCGGTACCGGGATTGTGAACTGTATCCGAAATAGCAAAACAGAGTGTTGAGGTTTTATAGTTAAGAAGTGATAAGTTTTGCGTGAAAAAATTACGATTAAAACTCTGCGGCTCGCCTGAGGAACCGCGGCCAAATTATGAGTTATGATTTATCAGTTTGGATTTGAAATAACAAATCCAAATTACCAAATTCTAAGTACAAATTCCCAATTACCAATCAACCCTAAAAATTATGCCAAACTCAATGTTAAATAACGACCCCTTGTGGTTCAAAGACGCGATTATTTACGAAGTACCAGTTCGCGCTTTTGCAGACAGCAATGGAGACGGCATCGGCGACTTTCGAGGACTGACAGAAAAACTGGATTACCTGCAAAACTTGGGAGTAACAGCAATTTGGGTACTGCCATTTTTTCCCTCGCCGCTCCGAGACGACGGCTACGATACATCTCACTATACCACCGTCAACCCAATTTACGGCACATTAGAAGATTTTAAAGATCTTTTAGAAGCAGCGCACCAGCGGGGAATTCGGGTCATTATTGAGTTAATTGTCAACCACACTTCCGACCAGCACGCTTGGTTTCAGCGAGCGCGCCGCGCCCCTAAAGGCAGTAACGAAAGAGATTTTTATGTATGGAGCGACACGCCGGAAAAATATCAAGATGCTCGGATTATTTTCCAAGATTTTGAGACCTCTAATTGGGCTTGGGATTCGGTAGCAAAAGCTTATTACTGGCACCGTTTTTATTCCCACCAACCCGATTTGAATTACGACAATCCCGCCGTCCGCCAAGCCATCTTAGATGTGGTAGATTTCTGGTTGGCACTGGGAGTAGACGGACTGCGCATGGATGCGGTGCCTTACCTGTACGAGCGCGAAGGTACTAACTGCGAAAACCTGCCAGAAACTCACGTATTCTTGAAGCACTTGCGGAAGCACGTAGATGAGAAATTCCCGAACCGGATGCTGCTTGCTGAGGCGAATCAGTGGCCGGAAGATGCGGTTGAATATTACGCTGCTGGGGATGAATGTCACATGAACTTTCATTTTCCGCTGATGCCGCGTTTATTTATGGCTTTGTATATGGAAGATAGCTTCCCAATTAGCGATATTCTCCAGCAAACTCCCCATATTCCTAATAACTGTCAGTGGGCCTTATTTTTGCGGAATCACGATGAATTGACGCTGGAAATGGTGAGTGATGAAGACCGAGATTATATGTATCGGGTTTACGCTCAAGACACTCAGGCGAGAATTAATTTGGGCATCCGCCGCCGCTTGGCTCCTTTGATGGGAAATAACCGCCGCCGCATCGAGTTGATGAATGCTTTGCTGCTGTCTCTTCCGGG
This sequence comes from Microcoleus sp. C2D2, assembly GCF_036702495.1. NCBI lineage: Bacteria > Bacillati > Cyanobacteriota > Cyanophyceae > Oscillatoriales > Microcoleaceae > Microcoleus > Microcoleus sp. C2D2. The sequence goes on from NZ_JAUBTO010000023.1 coordinate 52,954, forward strand.
TACGCCGGTGCTTTACTACGGCGATGAAATTGGCATGGGAGACAATATCTATTTGGGCGATCGCAACGGGGTGAGAACTCCGATGCAGTGGAGCGGCGATCGCAATGCCGGTTTCAGCCGCGCTAACCCGCAGCGGCTTTACGCGCCGCCAATTGTTGACCCTGAATATCACTACGAATCTATTAACGTGGAAGCGCTGCGGGCGAATCCGAGTTCTCTTTGGTGGTGGATGAAACGCCTAATTGCAATTCGGCAGCGCTTCCAAGCATTCGGCCGCGGAACTTGCGAGTTTCTGTACCCGGAAAACCGCAAAGTTTTAGCTTTTGTGCGCACTTATCAAGACGAACACATCCTCGTAGTGGCTAATTTGTCGCGCTTCGTGCAGACGGCAGAATTAGACCTTTCGCCCTTTAAAGGTGCTATTCCAGAGGAGATTTTCGGCCGCACTGAGTTTCCGCCGGTTGGCGAGTTGCCTTACTTTTTGAGCTTGAGCCCTCACACGTTTTACTGGTTTACTCTTAGTGCTAAACACGAAGATTTTTTGGTGAACGGTTTTAACACAGGCTTGCCTAATTTGGCGGTCATAGGTACTTGGAAAACGGCTTTTTCTACAAGTCAGTTAAGCGATATGCTGGTCAATCTTTTGCCGGAATACTTGCGACGCAATCGCTGGTATAGCGGTACAGACCGGACAATTCAATCATTAGAAATAAGTGAGGTTGTACCTGTTGAATGTAAAGATAGTGCCGGGGAGGAATCTAAAGTTTATATTCTGTTTTTGCAGTTGAATTATACTGAAGGTATGCCGGAAACTTACGTTTTGCCTTTAGGTTGGGAAGAGATGAAAGGCGATGTGGACGAGCGGGCGATCGCGCGCCTGCAGTTCCCAGAAACCAACAAGGAAGTCGGGATACTATTTGATGCAGCAGGGGACAAAGGTTTTCTGAGCGCGCTGCTGGGGGCGATCGGCAATTCTCGCAGTTACACAGGTGTAGCAGGTAAACTGGTAGGAATTGCCGACAGTGCATTCAGATCGGAACAAGATTTATCGCAGCTCGAACCTCACCTGTTCAAAAAAGAACAAAGCAATACATCCGCAGGTTACGGCGACCGCTTCGTCCTGAAAATATTGCGAAAAGTCGAGGAAGGAATCAACCCCGAATTAGAAATCGGACGATTTTTAACAGAGCGCAACTCGATCCAACACTACGCTCCAATTGCCGGAGCATTGGAATATCACACACCAGGAAAACAAGTCATTACAGTCGGAATACTACAAAAATTAATCCCCGACAGCGTAGACGCTTGGTCTTATACATTAGACACACTGCGCGACTATTTCGAGCAAGTAATGACAGTAGAAGCAAAGCATTCCGGCGAAAATTTATCTATTTCCCCCGAAAATTATTTACCGACCGCTTTGACCGGATCGACGCAGCGGCAGTCAAACTCGCTAGTAGCGGATTTATCCCTAGAAATTCCGCCATTAGCTCGCGAACTCATCGGCTCTTACTTAGCATCAGCCGAACTTTTAGGTAAGCGGACAGCCGAACTTCACCTCGCTTTAGCTTCAGACACAGAAAATCCCGCTTTTGCCCCAGAAAGCTTCACCTCCTTTTACCAGCGTTCCATCTATCAGCACATGAGAAATCTGGCAGGAAGAACTTTGCTGGAGGTCAAAAAACGGCTGTCCAAACTGCCGCCAGAAATACAAAAATCGGCGCAAAAGCTCCTCAACCGCGAAGATTTGCTCATGGAACGTTTCAAGTCTATTTTGAACTTGAGAATCACGGCTGATAGAATTCGCTGTCACGGGGACTTTCATTTCGGGCAAGTTCTTTATACAGGCAAAGACTTCGTAATTATTGATTTCGGAGGAGAACGGGATCGACCCTTAAGCGAGCGGCGGATGAAGAGGTCGCCCCTGCGAGATGTTGCGGGAATGCTGCAATCTTTAAGTTTCGCTGTTACTTTGGCACTCCGCAATGAAGTAGAAAGTGGCATGATTCGCCCTGAAAATCTCCCGGAGATGCAGCAGTGGGCGAATGTTTGGCACCGCTGGGTCAGCCTCACTTTTCTTAACAGCTATTTGGTAACAGCAGCCGATGCAAATTTCTTGCCCAAATCTATACCGGAACTACAAGTTTTGCTAGATGCTTACATTTTGGAAAAAGCGGTTGCCGAGCTAGCCTACGAACTCAATTACCGCTTGGATTGGGCGCAAATTCCGCTTCAGCGGATTCTACAATTGCTGAATTTATAAGGGCGGGTTTATCTATACTCATTAGGGTGCGTGACTTTCTAGCCACTCAAGTGGCGGCCCGATTTTTGAGAGTCACGCACCTTACATGACACGAAATCTGGTTGAAAAACCATGGACAGCGGCGAATATTAGGTAGGAGTCACAACTGATTCACTTATCTTTGCGATCGCTTTGATAATTTCTTCTCGATTCTTACCTGATTGTATCCATTTTGGAAGTCGAGAGAACAGACTCTTATTGGACCAGCCATGAATTTCATGAGGTTTTCGTTCCCTCAGCTTTGCCCGAACAAAGGCCTCAATAAATTCTAAATGTCGAAGATTGTAAGCCCAAAGCGTATCACCGCAACAGGAAGTTTCAAGCCACAGAGGATAGCCTAAATAGTCATCCCCTGGCCTACTATACCAGCTTTCAATCTTTTGCTTAGACCAATCTTTTGAGGAACCACAAGCTGTACAGGAAAATCTCCGAGGAGCCAAGCGATCGACCTGATCGGGATCGATACAACGCAATATCGCACATGAATCACAAAAGGGGCATCGCACCAGAAATTCATTCTGGAATGAGTAGATGTCTTCACGAGTATCTTTAAATCGTTCCATACTTACGGCTTTAAATAAAGAGATGTTTGATATAAAACTTGTTCTTGATGAGTTAACAAAGTGCAGTCAGAAAGCGGGTAAGCCACACAAGTAACAGCGTAGCCAGCTTGCAATTCTGACGGCTTCAAAAACTTTTGTTCGCTTTGGTCGATTTCACCGCTCAGCAGTTTGACAACGCAAGCAGAACACTCTCCTTGCTTGCATCCATTCGGCAAGCGGATGCCGGCATCTTCTGCCATATCTAAGATATACTGGTCGTCTGGTACGGAGATCGTGCGATCGAGCGCGATCGCCTCATTCACCAACCGAACTTGATAAACAGCCATTTCCACCTCTTATATTGGGATTGCTGGTATTCAACCAAAATAGATGATTACAATTTACACAAAAAATCAAAATGTAGGGTGCCCACGGAGCACATTCCGCTATACATGATAGCTAAAAAAACCCGGTATTTTCCAAACACCGGGTTTTTGAGAAGCCACAAACTCGATCGCTATACTAGACAAGTTCTTCTTGATAATCGAGATTTTCATCTAGATAAATAGCCCGAATATCATCCGGCAAGTTGGATTCTAAACTTTGATATCCTTTTTGCAGCAAAGCCTTTACCTGAGCGGGCGAAATAGCTTCGCCTTCTGCTTGTAAATAAGCTGCAATTCGAGTTTCGCTCCAGCGGAAAGTCTGAGCCATCAACACGACTAAACGGGGCAGAGGCGCTAACAATTCTAAGGCTTGTTTGACGTAACACCAGAGGGGAGGCGAAGCCGATTGCAAAGAGTAGTGAATCGACTCAACAGGGGGCAATTCGGCTTGATTGATGCAGACGGCGGTGACATTAATCAGCCAGTTTTGGAGACTGAGATTTTCGCCATCAGACTCTTGGGTTTCGCGGCGCAAATCCAGGCCTCGGAGTTCGTGATAGATGTGCAGCCAAGTGTGGGCAAATAGGTAATCTCCTTGTACGGGCGATCGCACCGAATGGCGAATCAGGGAGTGGACAATTTGAGCGTAGCGGCAAAAAATTGCCGTGAAGAACCTACCTTGATCGGGATGGTTTTGAAACAGGGTCAATAATTCCTGATCGCTGTGGTGAAACAGGGATTTGACCACAGGATGGTTGAATTCTGAAAAATTATGTGTTTGCACAATTGTTCTGTAACGGTTTTGGTAATAAATGCTGGTGCAGCCCGATTCTACACTACGATATACATTTGATGCAAGTGCTTAAAAAATATGTTGATAATAAAGTCAAATTAATTATATAATTAAGTTGTAGGTTACGGTGAATAAACCTCAATTAATAGAGCGAATCTTATTGGTTCACCGTAACCTACAAAGGTTGTTTAAATGGTAAATTTCTTGTATGTCTAGCATTAATACTGGTATCGAATGGACCGACAGAACGTGGAATCCAACAACTGGCTGCGATAAAGTCAGTCCCGGTTGTACGCATTGTTATGCTGAAGCATTAACAAAACGATTTCATACTAATTTTCCTAACGGTTTTGATTTAACACTACATCGCGAGCGGCTGCAAGAACCCAAACGCTGGCGAAAACCGAGCCGCATTTTCGTGAATTCGATGAGCGATTTATTTCACGAAGAAGTTCCTTTTTCATTCCTTCAAGAAGTTTTTGAAGTTATTCGAGAAACTCCTTGGCACGTATATCAAATTCTGACAAAAAGACATGAACGCCTTCTCGAACTAGCAGATAAATTAGACTGGCATGACAACATTTGGATGGGAGTGTCTGTTGAAAATCAAAAGTACGTTGACAGGATTGATTGTTTGCGAAAAGTACCTGCCAAGGTCAGATTTCTCTCGTGCGAACCGCTTTTAGGTGCTTTGGATATTGATTTAAAAGGCATTCATTGGGTAATAGTTGGGGGAGAATCTGGACAAAAAAACCGTCCCATGCAAGCAGAATGGGTTGAGAGTATTCAACAGCAGTGTGAGGAAGCTGAAGTAGCGTTTTTCTTCAAGCAATGGGGAGGTAGAACACCTAAAGCTGGTGGGCGACTTCTGGATGAAAAAATCTGGGATGAGATGCCAGAAGCATGGGGACAGCACCAAAAGCAATGGAATGGTTACACTTTGAGTGTGAGTCGCAAGTCAAATAAAGTAGTAATACCTACTTTGGTGAAAAGGTAACTCTCACCTGCTCTCCAAATGTAATCTCTCCTTTGTACTTTCTTCGTTTACTGGCATCTGGATCTACTATGATTTTACCTTGTTGTTCGAGTTTTCGGAGAGCTTCCTTGTAATTTTTACTAATGTAACGCTTGCCAACATGATGCTGATTATAAATTTCTTCCATTGTTAGTGTTTGACCGGCAAACTCATGCAATAGCATATTTTCTAAATCGTCAAGTGGTCGTGATAGCTCGAAAAGTAAAGGTTGATATTGTGTGGCTGCATTATACTCAAACAATGGTACACCTTGCTCTGTACTAGAGCTTTCCTTTGCCATAATTTCTTTCATAATTGAGTAACCACGCACATTCTTAGAAACAAAAATTAGATGGTGGCTAGTTCTGGTTCCTGTATCCGTTTTAAAACAAAAGGGAAGAACGTAGTTGCCACCTATTTCTTTGAGAGCCTGGGAAATCTCCTCTACAATAACTAACTCTCGCTCATACGGTTGTTTCAATTTTAGTTGTTCCCGAAGCGCATTAGCTCGCTCTTGACCAAATAGAGAGTTCATGTGTTTGTCTACAGAAACGTTAGGCAATCCCATATTTACTCTATTGTAATTAAAGAAAAATATACAATCGCAACCCCAATCTTTAATAACTGCTCCAATTAGCCCAAGAGACAAGCCTTTATAACCCCAAGGGTCGATAAAGAATAGTGTAGGAACATTATTGATTTGTTGAATGGCTTGGACAATTTCTTCTCCAACCTCCTTGTTCAAAACTCTTGGTGTATGCTTTAATCTTCCTATATCGGGAATTGATTCTATAGCCTGCTGGAGAGACTGAGTATTATCTGAGTCCTTATCATTAAACAACGTTACTAGCATTTGTGACATATCTGGATCGGCAATAGCACGTTCCAAGATAAGTAATGGAGTAGACTTAGAACCGTCTTTATAGCGACCGGGCCCAGAGAACAAATCAATATAGGCAATTTTATTACTCCATTTCTTGGCTGTTGGTATAATCACCTTTGCCCAGGCCCAAAAGTATTTAGCAACTATTTCTGATTTCACTAAAGAATTATCTCGGGACTCATCAAAAAAAGAACTGTCAGCCATGACTGTTACCTCTACACTCTAGTTCATTTTACTGCTGCTACATAATACTACCATATCCTCCGCCCCCCGGAGTCTCAATGACAAACACATCCCCGGGCTGCATTTCCACAGTCGCCGTACTCCCCAAATCCTCAACTTTTCCATCAACCGTTTCAACATAATTCCGCCCAACTTTCCCCGCTTCACCCCCATTCAAACCGCAAGGAGAAATCACCCGCCGCCCCGATAAAATTCCCGCCGTCATCGCCTCCGGAAACCGCACACGCCGCACAACTCCATTACCGCCGCGATGACATCCATTTCCCCCGCTATTAGCCCGAATTTCAAAACTTTCTAACAACACCGGGAACCGCCATTCTAATACTTCAGGATCGGTTAAACGCGAATTAGTCATGTGAGTTTGAACCGCATCCGTACCGTCAAAATCTGCACCAGCACCCGAACCGCCGCAAATAGTTTCATAATATTGATAGCGCTGATTTCCAAAGGTAAAATTATTCATAGTTCCCTGAGAAGCCGCCATCACTCCCAACGCACAATACAAAGCATCGGTAATATTCTGCGATGTTTCCACATTTCCGGCAACTACCGCCGCTGGATAGCGAGGATTCAGCATACAGCCTTCGGGATTGATAATTTCGAGAGGTTTCAAACAGCCCGCATTGAGAGGAATATCGTCATCTACCAAGGTGCGGAAAACATACAAAACAGCGGCTTTGCACACGGCTGCGGGAGCATTAAAATTGTTGGTTTGTTGACCTGAAGTGCCAGTAAAATCTATTTTTGCACTCCGCGCAGATTTGTCAATTGTAATCGCTACCTTAATTTGTCCGCCGCTATCCATCGGATAAGTAAACTCGCCATCTTGCAAAACATCAATTACCCTGCGCACCGACTCTTCCGCATTGTCTTGCACAAAGCCCATATAAGCTTGCACAGTCTCTAATCCATAATGTTCTACCATTTTGAGCAGTTCTTCGGCGCCGCGCTTGTTAGCAGCAATTTGTGCTTGCAAATCGGCTATATTTTGAGCGTAATTGCGAACAGGAAACTTACCCACGGTCAGAATTTCTAGTAATTCTTTTTCTCGAAAATTGCCCTCGCTTACTAACAGGAAATTGTCAAGCAATACACCTTCTTCAGTTACTGTTGTACTGTTAGGAGGCATGGAACCGGGAGTGATGCCGCCGATGTCGGCGTGGTGTCCCCGCGAGGCAACATAAAACAAAGGAAGGGAGGAATCACGCTCGAATACTGGAGTAATAACGGTGATATCTGGTAAATGCGTGCCGCCGTTGTAGGGATTGTTAGAAACATAAACATCGCCGGGTTGAATCGCATTGCCTTGTGCTAAAATTAAAGCTTCAACGCTTTCGCTCATCGAGCCCAGATGTACGGGAATGTGCGGCGCGTTGGCAACTAATTGCCCGTTTTTGTCGAAAATTGCACAGGAAAAGTCGAGACGTTCTTTGATGTTGACTGAGGAACTTGTGTTTTGCAATGTGACGCCCATTTGTTCCGCGATCGCCCGAAACAAATTATTAAAAATTTCCAGCAAAACCGGATCGGATTTAACCGCAGACAAACCCGAATGAACGCGGATATTATCTGCGTCCATCTGCGTGCATCTGCGGTTCAAAATTAGATCGTTATTTTCGGTGATTTCCGCTTCCCAGCCCGGTTCTATGATATTAGTTCCCGTAGCTTCAACAATCATAGCAGGGCCTTCTATGCAGTCGCCCGATCGCAAATCCTCTCTCTGATAAACAGGCGTTGACCGCCACCCGCCAGCCACATAGGTTTGCACCGTTGAAATTGGTTGCACGGGCAAGATGCCCGTGCCACAAGAGGGGGAAATTGTGGATGCTTCCGGCACATCCAATGTCTGCAAAATTGGTTGCACAGGCAAGATGCCTGTGCCACAAGAGGGGGAAATTGTGGATGCTTCCGGCACATTCATTCTTTCTACAACTTCCACCGAAACCGCTTCCACAATCAGCGGTTTTTCTGGCATAATAAAACTGTAACGCTGTCGGTGTGCTGCTTCAAATTCAGCCTGCATCGCCTCAATATTGTCAGCAAAATTGACCGCCAAAACCGAGTCACTTCCCTGATATTTTAAGCGCAGCTTGCTAACAACTAAAACCTCTGACTCATTCTCTGTGTTCTCTGCGCCTCTGCGGTTCAATTTCCTCTTTCCCTCAGCCTCCAATTCGGCTAAAATATAATGTAAATCAGCTAATAATTCTGCATTTAATTGTTGCTCGATCGCCCTTTCGCGAATAGCCCGCACATCAGCCAAACCCATACCGTAAGCCGACAACACACCCGCATAAGGGTGAATAAATACCCGTTTCATCCCCAAAGCATCGGCGATCGCACAAGCGTGTTGGCCGCCCGCACCGCCGAAACAGCACAATGTATACTCCGAAACATCGTAACCGCGCTGAAGCGAGATTTTTTTGACAGCATTTGCCATCTTTTCCACAGCGATCGCCAAAAAACCCTCCGCCACCTCTTCGGCCGTCCTCTCGCCCCCAATTTCCCCCGCTAATTGCCCAAATTTTTGCTTTACTACCTCAGGGGCGATCGGCAAATCTGCATTCAATCCAAATACTTTCGGGAAAAAATCCGGTTGAATTTTCCCCAACATCACATTGCAATCAGTCACCGTCAAGGGACCGCCTTTGCGATAGCAAGCAGGCCCAGGATTGGCCCCTGCAGACTCCGGCCCGACGCGGTAGCGAGCCCCGTCAAAAAAGACAATTGAACCGCCGCCGGCTGCTACAGTGTGAATTGCCATCACGGGCGATCGCAATCTCACCCCAGCAATTTCCGTCTCAAATTCGCGTTCGTATTCGCCGTTAAAATGGGCAACATCTGTCGAAGTTCCGCCCATATCAAAGGTAATAATTTTATCAAAACCTGCCTTTTTGCTCGTTTGAACAGCACCGACAATTCCCCCAGCAGGTCCGGATAAAATACTATTTTTTCCTTGAAATTGTGCCGCGTCCACTAAGCCGCCGTTCGATTGCATAAACATTAATTTAGGGGACGCTGCCCCGGTGCCCGCCCCAACAGCCTCGTTCCCAGGCTGTGCCTGGGAACCCATATCCAGAGGCTCTGCCTCTCTTAATTGACTGGTTACTTGTTCGACATAACGCCGTAAAATCGGAGATAAATAAGCATCGACAACCGCAGTATCTCCCCGCGAAACTAATTTCATCAGCGGGCTAACTTCGTGAGATACTGAAATTTGAGAAAAGCCAATTTCTTTCGCTATTTTAGCAACTTGTTTTTCGTGTTCCGAGTAGCGATAGCCGTGCATGAATACGATCGCACAACTGCGAATTCCCTCATCGTATGCTTGCTGCAAAGACGGGATAAACTCGGGATTGACAGCAGCTAACTCCTCACCTTGAGCGCTGTAGCGTTCTGCAACTTCAATAACTCGATCGTACAGCATCTGGGGCAAAACAATGTGACGCGCGAAAATATTCGGGCGGTTTTGATAGCCAATTCTCAGCGCATCGCCGAAACCTTTAGTAATTAACAGAATTGTGCGATCGCCCTTTCGTTCCAGCAAAGCATTTGTCGCCACCGTCGTCCCCATTTTAATCGCTTCAATTTGTGCAGCGGGTATGGGAACATCTGCGGCAATTCCCAAAATTTCCCGCATTCCTTGAACTGCGGCGTCTGTGTAGCGTTCCAGGTTTTCCGACAGCAGCTTGTGAATGACTAACTTACCGTCGGGGCTCTTGGCGACAATATCAGTAAAAGTGCCACCGCGATCGATCCAGAATTGCCAGCGAGTGCGATCGGGAAAATCAGCATCCATATCTTTTTCCTGAGTTTTGTTGTTTGACTGATTCAGAATTATTCAACAAAATTATCTAAAAGTCAATTCATAAATTTCATAAAATTCAGAACCTCAGACTCATAAAACTCATATCTGTTTCTCTCTCATCTTCTCTTTCCTTCCTTCGCGCCCTTCGCGCCTTCGCGGTTCGTTAAAATAAAACTGCTATATATATCGAATAGCCTCAACCAACCCCTGACAAACACCAGCCATAAAATCCAAATCCAAAGTCTCAATCCTATCACTTCCTCGATGATAATGCGGATTTCGCATATTAGCAGTATCAGTCACCATAATAGCCGGATAACCATTATCCCAAAAAGGAACATGATCGCTGCGGCGAGTATCCGGCACAATTAAACCTCGATTCGGCACCGGCAGCCACTCGCAGGGCTGACCCGATTTGCGAATTTTGCCACTCAAATTAATCAAATCGGGAACCGTCCGCAAAGTGCCAATTAAAGCAATAAAATTGCCACTATTTGGATAAAAATATTTCAAGCCAGCGGGATAGCTTTGAGAATTAGGATTAGGGTTGCAATAACCCAACATTTCCAAAGAAATCATTAACCGGATTGACTCTTGCTGTTGCTTGTATTTAGCTGCATGATGACTGCTTCCCAAATAACCGTATTCTTCCATATCGAAGGCGACTAATTGCACTGGATATTTGAGCGGCGCAGATGCGATATCCCTTGCGAGTTCCAGCAAAACAGCAACACCAGTAGCATTATCATCGGCCCCAGGCGATCCGGGTACAGTATCGTAATGAGCACCAATTACGATCGGCGGCAACCTCTTCTTAATATGCTTTTCAAGACCCAGATTGTCTTGCTTCCCCCCTTTAGCAAGGGGTGATTCTTCTTGCTTCCCCCCCTTAGCAAAGGGTGATTCTTCTTGCTTCCCCCCCTTAACAAGGGGTAATTCTTCTTGCTTCCCCCCCTTAGCAAGGGGGGGTAAATCCAAAATCAAATTGTGATGAATTCGGCCGCGCACGGAAAAATCGTCAATTTCTACAGTCCCCCACTGTGCCAACTGTTCGCGGATGTATTGCTGAGCATAAAAATGCCCTTGGGATGCGAGGTATGGGTTGCGATCGCGTACAATTTGAATCAGATGGCTGTGCAAGCGTTCTTTGAGATCCATGCGATCGGAGATACAATGAGTACACTAAGATTATATGGGATTAAATTATGATTGGAGAAGTCAGAATCGAAAATTATAAGTCGATTCAAAAGCTGAAGCTAGAATTAGGACGAGTAACTGTATTGATCGGTGAAAATGGCTGCGGCAAAAGCAATATCCTAGAGGCGATCGCCCTTGCTTCTGCTGCGGCTGATGACAAGCTGGATAACGAGTTTTTAGGTTCTCGGGGCATCAGAGTTACAGAACCTCAATTTATGCGATCGGCCTTTGAAAAGGAAAATTTAGATAAAGATATCAAAATTGATATCAAAGGAAATGATGAAAACTTTAGTTGTATCTTATCTAATGATAACTTGCCGTATTCTCAGTGGATTAATAAAACAAAATCGCTGCTTCCTGAAACTTCTTTAGAAGATTCAAAAGACGAATCTAAAATCTTAAGAAAAGAAGAATTAATAAAAATAATAAAAGAGTATTTAAAGTACATATCCCCATCGCTGCTTCCTGAAATTTCTTTAGAAGATTCAAAAGACGAATCTAAAACCTTAATACAAGAAGAATTAATAAAAAGAAGAAAAGAGTCTTTAAAGTACATATCCACTGAGGATATTCTGTCCTCTATCATATCCTCTTCTTTTATATCATTTCAAAATTCAATTAACAAGTTGAGTGATGGCTCTAATTTCAGTAAGTTTACAATTTACTCTCCCGAAAACCAAGCATTACGCACTTTTGAAAAAGAAGGACAAATTCAACCGCTAGGCATTAATGGTGAAGGATTATTTAAACTGATAAAGGTTTTGAAGTCAGAGGAAAACCCAAATCCACTCAATCAAATTAAAGAAAAGCTGCAATTGATAGATTGGTTTAAAGATTTTGAAGTGCCTAAAAATTTATCACCCATGCAAAGCTCTCTCCTAATAAAAGATAAATATTTAGACATTGATTTAAGTTATTTCGATCAAAGAAATTCTAATGAAGGCTTTTTATTTTTACTCTTTTACTTTGCCTTGTTCATTAGCGATCTCACGCCGAGTTTTTTTGCAATAGATAACATTGACGCTTCCCTCAACCCCAGATTGTGTCGCCGATTAATCCAAGAATTAGTCGAATTAGCAAAAAAACACGACAAACAAGTTATATTCACAACCCACAACCCGGCAGTTTTGGACGGTTTGGATTTAGATGACGATCAACAGCGGCTGTTTGCGATCTACCGCAACCAATTAGGGCATACTAAAGCTAGACGCATTCTCAAACCTGAACCTCTCGAAGGACAAGAACCTGTAAAATTATCTGAGGCTTTTTTGAGGGGCTATATCGGAGGGCTTCCTAATAATTTTTAATAGGATTAGTTTTGGATTAATTACTGAGGGATTGACTGAGCAGATTGTGATTGAAAATATTTTAGCAGGATATTTCAAGAATCCCGATCTAGATATTAGACCGCTTCAACCAGGAAGAGATAAAGATGATGAAAACAAATATAAAGGTTATGGTAGTTGGAGTCAAGTTTTTGCTTATTGCCGTTTAAAAGATTTTCTAGAAGCGTTTCAATTTAATGACTATATAATTATTCAAATAGATACTGATGTTTCAGAAGAGTATGGTATCCCACAGCAAGATGAAAATGGTGAATTTACTCCTAAAGAGTTGATAGAAAAAGTTATCAAAAAGTTTAAAGAGGAAATTGGCGAATATTTCTACAGTCTATGTCAACAGCGAATCATTTGGGCTATATCAATACACTCTATTGAGTGTTGGTTGCTGCCACTGTATTATAAAGACAACAAAAAGTCTAAATTCAAAAATTGTTTAGAAACGTTAAATAAGGAGCTTGTAAAGAAACATGATTTTACAATTGACGCCAAAAATCCTGAATATTATCGGGAAATTTCCAAACAATATAGCAAGCATAAGGATTTGATGGCTTGTTACCAACACAATCCCAGTTTGAAAAGTTTTGTAGTAGATATTGAAAGCAAGAAAATTGTTATTCCTTTAGAAGACGAGTGGTAAATTTAGGCAATTTTGCCTAAACTTTTCCACCTGCTAAACTTCTGATTCCAATTCGCTAACCCGCAACTGCACGGGTAATTCTACAGAATTCAAATCAGACGACTCTAACAATCCTGTTGCTTCAACTTCTGCACTCGCTTCACCGTGCCGCACTTTTCGCAATTTCTCACCCAAAGTATCCCGCTGATTAATCAAATAAATACTCACCAAAGTCAGCCCAACTCCCATCGATTGTAGCGGATTGAGCACTTCGCCCAAGAACAAATTGCCGAACAGCAAAGCAAATACAGGCGTAAGAAAGGTAAGAGAACTTAAACTGGTTAGACTGCCACTCGAAGCAAAATAAAAGAATAAACCGTAGGCGATCGCACTTCCGAACACTGTAGAATAACCTAAGGCCATCCAGCCGGAAAAATCGATATTCACAAACTGTTCAGACTCAGTTGCAGCCGAAATTGCCAACAGCGGCAAACCGCCCAAAATCATGTGCCAACCAGTCGCCACCACCGGGTCAACATAACGGCAAACCCAGCGCACCAAAACCGTACCCACAGCCATCGACAAAGCAGCCAACAGCATCAACCATTCTCCACCCTGAAACAACTGTTCGATACCCCCAGAAACCTGCACGTTTTCAGGATGAAAAAGCCCCAAAATCCAGCCATCGGGCAACCCGATCGAACTGATGCCCGCTACGCCAAAAACTAATCCCAACCAGCCCCAAAAACCAATTTTTTCTTGAAACAGCCACAAACACAAAATCGCCACTGCTAGCGGTTGAGAGTCAATCATCACCGAACCCAAGCCGGCACCGGTTCTCGCCAAACCTTCGGCTAAAAAGCCTTGAAACAAAGTAGCGTCAACCAAAGCAAACAGCGAAATCCACAGCCAAGCTTTCCAACCCTGCGGCTGCGGTTTTCCCATGAATGCCGCCGCCAGCAGCACCAACACACCCGCAGGTATCAAACGCACGACAGCCACAAACAGCGGCGTTGTGTGCGGCATCACCCCCTTCATTGCTACCATCGCGGTTCCCCACAGGAAAAACGGCGCAATTAGCAACAGCGGGGCAAAAGGCAGTTTTGAATCGGTAAGCTTTAGCTGCATGGCGGACTCTCCAAATAATTGATGAAAATGGCTCTCACGAGAATGATGTAGTTTTGTTAAGCAATTTTTACAATTATATATCGAACGTGGGTTAAGTGCGATCGCACAAATCTCGGCCATGATAAACAAACAGGCAAGATGCCTGTTCCACAAAATCAAGGTGGAACAAGCCCAAAAGCCTGTTGCGCCATGATGAACAAACAGGCAAGATGCCTGTTCCACAAAATCAAGGTGGAACAGGCATCTTGCCTGTTGCGGCATTATGAACGGGCAAGATGCCCGTTCCACAAAATCAAGGTGGAACAGGCATCTTGCCTGTTGCGAACAATCTGGAACGGGCAAGATGCCCGTTCCACAAGAAATTGCTTGATTGTGGAACGGGCATCTTGCCTGTTCCTAAATGGCACAACATCTACCCCGATGAATAAGGCACACTATAAGAAGTTAGCTACAAAAATCCGTAACATTGCCTGTACACTGCCCATGATTTGGCCATTCAAGCCCCGCTACCGCAAACAAATCGCCCGTATCGAAATCACCGGATCCATTGCCGGAGAAACCCGCAAACGAGTGCTAGAAGCTCTCAAAACCGTTGAAGAACGCAAATTTCCCGCCTTGCTGCTGCGCATAGACAGCCCCGGCGGCACTGTGGGCGATTCCCAGGAAATTTACAGCGCGCTCAAGCGTTTGCGCGAAAAAGTCAAAATTGTCGCCAGTTTCGGCAATATTTCAGCTTCTGGCGGAGTTTACATCGGCATGGGAGCCGAGCATATCGTTGCCAATCCCGGTACAATTACTGGCAGCATTGGCGTGATTATCCGGGGTAACAATATAGAACGGCTGTTAGAAAAAGTAGGCGTTTCTTTTGAGGTGATTAAATCTGGCCCGTATAAAGATATCTTGGCATTCGATCGAGGATTGACGGATCCGGAACAGGAAATTCTGCAAGACTTGATCGACACCAGCTACCAGCAATTCGTGGAAACGGTTGCCGAAGCCCGTTCATTGGCTGTTGAGAAAGTGAAAAGTTTTGCCGACGGTCGGGTTTTTACCGGTCAGCAAGCCTTAGAATTGGGTTTGGTCGATCGACTGGGAACAGAAGAGGACGCTCGCCGCCTTGCCGCGGAACTCGCAGGCCTGGACCCGGAAAAAACCGAGTCTTGCACGCTAGAAAAAGCAAAACCTTTCCTAAATCGCGTCTTGGGGAGTAGTCTGGATACATCCGGGCTTTGGGCTTACAAGAATTTGCTGGAATTCGAGCTTTCTACTAACGGTGTGCCGCTGTGGATGTATCGCCCGTGATTAAATAAATTAGTCATTGGTCAGGAGTCAGTAGTCATTAGTTACTCCTTGGATGATTGGGCGATTGAAATCTGTTGACCTCAAACTCCAATGTGGCGCTTCGCCCATCATAAGCGCTTCGCGCTGGCTTCGCCTAGGAGTTCGAGGTCAAACTACACAAAGGAAGTCCACTCAAGCGGGGACTAAGAAATAAAGTGGGTATTTAAGCCTAATTTAGTATGACTAATGACTAATAACTAATGACTAATGACTAATGACTAATAACAAAAAAATGGAGGAATTTTGCGTGGAGTGGCAAGTGCGGGGTATTCGTGGGGCAACAACTGCTAGCGAGAATTCGGTGGCAGCAATTCGAGAAGCGGTGAAAGAATTATTAGATGAATTAGAAGCAAAAAATGATTTAAATCCAGATTTAATTATTAGTGCTACGTTTTCTGCTACTCGCGATTTAGATGCTGTGTTTCCGGCTGCGATCGCCCGCGAACGTCCTCACTGGTGTAATGTTGCTTTGTTGGACGTACAGCAGATGCACGTTGAGGGTGCTTTGGAACGCTGCATCCGGTTTTTAATTCTGGTTAACTGGCCGGCACATACTGAAATTTATCATCCTTATTTGCGGGGAGCTCAAAATTTGCGCCCCGATAGGAATTTAGCGGTGGCGGGGGCTGGGGAAAATTAGACTTGGCGATTGTGAAAGTCGATCGCCCGGACAACTCAAAAAGTCAAACATTCCTAGACTCACGGGCGATCGGAAACCGGGTTTTTTCTAGAATACTTGGTTACAGCCGACGAAAACGGCAAAAACCCGGTTTCTTTGATTTTGTCGCCCCGACAACTCAAAAAGGGCTCTCGTCGGATTTCACTCTCATTCTTGTTGACAAGTTGCAGGTTGATGTGTATGGTGAGTTTGCGAGTTGCAAAGCTCGATCGCTCCAGAACGTTGAAAATTGCATAGTTTTTTTTTGTATCTGCGGGTAGTTTCAGTGTCGCAGATGGGCGATCGACGCCGCGAGGGCGATCGGCAAAACCCTGATTTTCTCGTTGGGGTGCGTCGATTACTCTGATAGCAAGGGTTACGGCTTGCAAGCAACTGAGCTTATTGCAGGTTTTACGGTCTTATTGACAGGTAAAAAATGGTGCGTCGATTTGAGGCTTGAAACCCTTTCTGGGTAAGGCTCCCTGGCCGAAGAGTCTCCTTTACCACTTCCCCTCTCGGGGATTGAAACATTTATTGGCCTCTTCTTCCACTTCCTCGATTAGGTGGGTCTCCTTTACCACTTCCCCGAGAGGGGATTGAAACCCAACGAATCAATCCACTTCCAGCAGATTTATGGTCTCCTTTACCACTTCCCCGAGAGGGGATTGAAACTTTTGCATGTCCTCTACATTTTCACAAACAAATAGTAAGTCTCCTTTACCACTTCCCCGAGAGGGGATTGAAACTCGATGTAGTCGCCAACAGCCCATTCTTTCGTTTTCCGTCTCCTTTACCACTTCCCCGAGAGGGGATTGAAACCCTCAGTGTCGGCAACTCGAGATGTAAATTTTGTCTCGTCTCCTTTACCACTTCCCCGAGAGGGGATTGAAACTCCTCCAACTAACATACCTGTTAGTACTGGATCATCGGTAGTCTCCTTTACCACTTCCCCGAGAGGGGATTGAAACTCTATGCTATCTACTGTACCCTCTAGTATCTTCCTTGTCTTGTCTCCTTTACCACTTCCCCGAGAGGGGATTGAAACGACTAAATGACCGCTCTCACCTTTTCCAAAGCCCCTGCCAAGTCTCCTTTACCACTTCCCCGAGAGGGGATTGAAACTCAGTTTCACAATATCTCTCACATTCCATTTTAAAGTCTCCTTTACCACTTCCCCGAGAGGGGATTGAAACACGTTAAAAAACTATTTGATTGAACCAGCTCCATTGTCTCCTTTACCACTTCCCCGAGAGGGGATTGAAACCTTACTCTCAACTTGGAACACTTCCCTATCAAATTTGTCTCCTTTACCACTTCCCCGAGAGGGGATTGAAACCCTTCCCCATTGTAGGGGATTTCCCAACACCCACTTGTGTCTCCTTTACCACTTCCCCGAGAGGGGATTGAAACATTAGTATTTGTACTAGACTATCTATTGAGTAGTCATGTCTCCTTTACCACTTCCCCGAGAGGGGATTGAAACACTTGTACGACTTTGCCTTCGCATTCCAACTCTCCGTCAAGTCTCCTTTACCACTTCCCCGAGAGGGAATTGAAACTATACCTCCCGCACTGCCTCCTCGGACATATCCTCAGTCTCCTTTACCACTTCCCCGAGAGGGGATTGAAACGATAAAGCGGCAAATGCAGCCAAAAAACCAACATTTTGAAAGTCTCCTTTACCACTTCCCCGAGAGGGGATTAAAACTACATCTGCTTGAAATTTTTCCATTTCTTTGCAACGCCAGAATTTATGCACTCCGACCAAAGAAACCGGGTTTTTTACAGAATCTGTGGACTACAACCAAATATTTTCGTAAAAAAACCCGGTTTCTGGACCCCTACTTAGCTTCTTTACCACTTCCCCAAGAGGGGATTGATATCAAATCCCGTGGCATCGGAATTAATCTTACCCACAGTCAGGAGACGGCGCCGTGCCTATTCGTGTCAACTTAAGACTGAAAGCCTTGAGAAATTTTGTTTTTAACCGAGTCTAGATCCCCCTAAATCCCCCTTAAGAAGGGGGACGAAAGAGCGCCTCCGGTTCTGTTACGTTACTGTTCGATTGAGGAGTAATTTGGCCCTGATAGTCGGGGGACGAAAGAGCGCCTCCGGTTCTCTTGACGGTGGTAAAGACGACGACAAATTGTCCCTGATAGTCGGGGGACGAAAGAGCGCTTCCGGTTCCCCCCTTCTTAAGGGGGGCTAGGGGGGATCAAGAGCCTAATCGTCAAACAGCATACCCCTACTACGTTTGACCTTAAGTTGACACCACCAAAGGCTGTACCGTTTCCCTACTCAAACCACATTACTCACAAGTTAAGCTAAAAGCACTATTGTCAATGAGTAAAATTACTCATCTTTTACCTGTTGACCCAATTAA
>NZ_JAUBTO010000024.1:0-70587 GCF_036702495.1 Microcoleus sp. C2D2
TCTATCCTTGCTCTTCGCTGTGCTTATCTCAACGGTCAACTTTCAATTTGATGTATTTGCCAAAGTGAGATGCACCCGTGAGATATTATTTTTAGCGAAGGTCGATCGCACTATTTGATTATTTACCAATCAGCCGATCGTACTCTGCGTGAGTACCAATCCAAAACCACAAAATACCTGTTTTAATTTCAATACCCAACGCCCGATAAGCTTGTCCGACCCTTACAGACCAATAATTACCAACCTTCTTAAAATGCAAAGAAGGATGAGACGGATCTGCCTTCAGCAACTCATAACACTGATCTGCTGTAGCTTGTACATTTGATGGCAAAGCATTGTAACACTCCCAAAATTTTCTCCTTCGTGTAGTGCATTAAATCTCTCGATAGTTACCACTCTCAAAATCTGCGATCGCCTCTGCTGCTAAAGCATCCAGCTTCCCCTCAGCAATATCTTTCTCTAACTGAACATCCCATCGTTGGTAATCCAAATTTAGAAACCACTCTAACAACTCTCCAATCTGGTTGGGCGGAAGTTGGAGAATCGCATTTTCTATCTGTTCAATAGTCAACATAGGCTATCTTAACTTACACTAAATTCCGTTGATTTTTTGGCTTGTTATTTATTATATGTCAATTCGGGATTCGGAGAAAAGCCATCGCCCTTATCTTCCCCAAGTACGATCGCCCTTATCTTCCCCAAAGTGCGATCGCCCTTTTCTTTCCAAAGCGCGATCGCCCCTCTCTTCCCATCCAAAAATAATCCCTCAACTTCTCAAATTCTCCAACACTAAAACCGTTAACCCCGGCAAAGAAGGCAACCGCGCATCATTTGTCAAGAAAAACGAAGCACCCTCACGGATAGCTGTAGCCATTTGAATAGCATCGGGCGATCGCAAATTGTAAGTTGCTCTCAATTGTGCTGCTGTTTCAGCAATATCTGGAGTTAATTCAACAACAGTTAAACTTTCTTGATTGAGCAATATTTCACGATATTCTTAAGCCAATATCGTGTTTCCCTGTCGCAGGGGATGAACTAGCACTTCTACCAGGGTTACTGTTGATGTCACCATCCTAAAATCACCGCGATCGAACGCTCTAAAGAAAACCCGCATCATCTCTAGATAGTTTGGATTTTGCTCCATAAAGTAAATCAAAGGCGCGGTGTCTAATCCCACGACTTTTCCCTGTAACTGAGCTATCCATTCCATGAATCTCGTTCCTGATTCACATATTCTTGAGCATCAACCCCATTCCAAATTTCCTCACCCAACCCTTCCAATTCTAAAATACTCCGCTTAGGTTTAGCCTGAACCCGGTGACGAACATATACTAATAATTCAGAGATG
The DNA here is from genome assembly GCF_036702495.1 of Microcoleus sp. C2D2. NCBI lineage: Bacteria > Bacillati > Cyanobacteriota > Cyanophyceae > Oscillatoriales > Microcoleaceae > Microcoleus > Microcoleus sp. C2D2. The sequence continues at coordinate 1,349 of NZ_JAUBTO010000024.1, forward strand.
AGTCGCAGTTGCTCATCTGGTGCAAGTCTTAGAACCTGAGTCAGTACCGCGCTGTAAGTAGACATAGATTTTTCATTAAGATTTTTGGCTGACTGTTATTATAGCAATTTAGGATCGAAGGAAGTGCGATCGCCTTTTTTCTCCCCAAAGCGCGATCGCCCTTATTTGCAAACATCCCCTCTAAAATTAATCGCACTCACAACATATACTTGGTTTACCCTGTCTTCTACAAAAAGTATCCGATATTTACCCACTCGCAGCCTTAATTCAGAACGACCTTTAAGTTGCTTAATGTCAAGCTATATAATCACTTACTAAAGTATCTAAAGCCTTAACAATGCGTATTTGGTCATCCGGTTGCATTCGCGATAAATAGCGTTCTGCTGCTTTCGGGAGAATGCAGTCAGTCAATTTTTTTCTCCAAATACCTTCAATTTGAGTTCAGCCGAGGATCTTCCCCGATCGCGACCAGCTTGGTAATCTTGCCCAGCAGCTTCGCTCTCTGCTATTTCTTCGGCTGAAGTTACTTCATCATCTTCTGCAACTTCTTCCTGTAACAGAATCATTTTTTTCAATTCTTCTAATAACCGCAGTTGGTCTGAAAGCGTGAGGATTTTAACTGGATTCAGTACCTTGCTATAACTAAACATAGACTTGGTTGTAAGAGTTTTTGCTGGCTCTCTATTATATCTCTATTTAAAATTCTGGGAAAAGCGATCGCCCTTTTCTTCCTAAAGTGCGTGAAGCGCATATTTTTGAATTCAAGTTATTATTTTCAAGCCTTTAAATCCGCAAACCAAATAGAAACCTCAGCATCTAGATCTTCGCTCAGTCTACTCCATCCAGTCGCTTGGACAAACCTCTGCTTTATTCGCATCATCATTTTTTCATCTTGCTGAATAATTTTAGAAACCACAAGTATAACCCTCAAATCTTGCAAACTTGTAATTTTACTATTCTCCCCCTCCTGCTCAACTCCATTGAGTGGAAGGAATCTAGATTTGATTTCCAACCATGAAGAAAAACGATAATCTCGACTATCTTTAGCCAAAACCACAACATCTTGAGGGGATTTTACAGCCGAGTTAACCTTAGCAACTACCGACTTGACATTCTTCTTTGATAAGAGATTGACATACAGGAAATTTTCCGCTGTCACATAATCTTTACGAAGGCTCATCGCCCCAACAGCATCAGCTATAGAACTTAGCGGTGGCATCAATAAAAAAAATATTAATACCAGGGATGCTACAACTTTTGATACTTTTGATTCTTCGAGATTAGAAATCAAATGCAGGTATGAAGTGAGAATATAAAATACAGTAAGTATAAAGAAACTCGAGCCGGCTAATCCCCAAAATCAAAAGATTGACACCAGCCTTATTAGATACATACGCAATAAACACAAAAGGAATGAGGGTAATGCAGCACCAAAAAGTCAGAGCCTTTTAATCACAGATGTTCTTGGCAGAGTACATAAAAAACCAAGCAACTACTAAGGTTCCCCCGAGTCCTACAAGTGTTTTAAATGTCTCTTTTTTTTCGGAAATATCTAAGCCAAATAAATTTTTGACAATGATATTAGTGTACATCAAAAGCCTATTTCCTGCAAAAATTTCTGAATTGAACAAGGCTAAACCGGGAGATGCAAGCAAAGATACCAATAAACGCCATCCTCTGGTATCAGGCGATGGAACAGGAATAGCATTTTCAAACTGTTCTACAGCACTACTTACTCCAGCCAGTGACTGATGGATAACCGTTAGACAAATCACAGGAAGTAAAGTGGATACTGTACAAATTGCTAATATAATTAAGCGTTTGAGTAAGGAATGACTTCGGTTAAAAAATAACAAGTTAATAATTATATATGTGAGAACTCCTATTGAAACTAAGAAGCCAGAGTATTTTAACCAATAAACCCCTCCTAGAAGCAGCCCTAATAAAGCTGAATGAAGTAACATATGGTTGTAAGATTTACTGGGTAAATCTAGTTGCGAGCAAATATAAATAGTGTAGACTAACAACCAAGGTAATACCGCCCAAGGAATGACATCTCCTGCAGTAAAAATAAACGAGCATCCAATTTCTAGATAATAAAGAGAGAGCAAACAAGATACAATCATTTTAACTCTGAAGTCCGAGCCGATCGCATCTAGTAGCTTGAGCCACCTTATACCACCAGAAACAAACAAAATATATGCAGTTGTTCTGGGCGCAACTCCTAAAGGCAAGCCAATCGCAGTTAAAGGTAGAAATGCCATTGACACACCCGGAGTGCCATACTATCCAAGTTTGCAAATTTTGAGATAGGTCTTTGGGATTTACTGTTACCAGACTGTTGAGCAAGGTAGATTCTCCTCTCAACCACTGCTGGATGCCTTTCATTTGACGGATAGGATCGAACTCTATTTGTTAAGCACAAACTGAGATAACCGTAAAAAATATGGTGACACTAAAAATAAATATTAAGTAGGGTGCTACTCTCTGAGAGCGTAAATTTTTTAAGTTCATAATATTCTCTTGCTTTATTACGAACGAACAATATATTTCCTACCGGGACTTAGACGACAAAAACTGAGGTAAAAATGGCTGCAAACCTAGATAGATACTTTTAGCGGGAATGGGCATAAATCTAGTTTTTCAAGGGTTTCAGGCTTTTTTAGGTCATCGACCTCTTTCCCTTGCGAGCGATAGGCTTTCACTTTGTTGTGGGGCTAGATTATTTTTAATAATCACTATTAGCATAGCCTAAATTTCTCGACCACCGATATTTTTTATATTAACTTAACATTTGGCTTACTCCATTTTTTACTGCAACTAATACAAACAATCATAACTTGACTAAATTTACACGGTATTGTACGATAGACAAAGATTTATCGCATAATCGCAAATACATAACCAATAAACTTTCTACAAGTTAACTATTTAAAAAAAGAGACTCTGACACCAATGATTTCATACTTAATATCATTCTCCTGGGGAATTTGCCTGCTACTATCCCTCACAGGTTGGGGAAAAGCCGTCAACAATATCCTGTTTCCCAACCAGCGAGTTGACTGGGGACAAAGAGCCGCTTGGGGTCTAGCTTTCAGCCTGATAATTGGCGGTGTATTAAACGCAACTTGGAATATCTCGCCCACCACTATTTTTATTTTTTTAGGTTTTGGACTCATTTATTGTCTAGTAGATTTGGTAAATCACAGACAATCAATCGCCACTAATCTATCACAGCTATTTCAAGAAAGTCGCCAAGATAAAATTATCTTAGCAGGCATTGCCATAGTTAGTTTTTTGATTTTAATCCAATATGCCGGATGGGTTTATACAGGCAGACTCAACTTTGCCAACATGGTGTATGCTGACGGGTTTAATACGAGCGATGACTACCACGCTTACTTAGTATTTCCCCACAAAATGCTGCAACTTGGTTCGATGGGCCTAGAGCCTTTTAGCGAAAGAAGAATAGTATCTTTGGGGGGACAGTCATTTCTCCATACTTTCATTGTCAGCGTACTTTCCGACACTAATTTAAACATCATAGACCCTAGTTTGGCGCTGATAATTACGATCGGACTAATTATCGGATTTTTAAAAGAACATCAAGCTTCGACTAGACGAGTAATATTTACAATTTTATTGGTTCTATTGATTGCTGTCCCCAAGGCAAACACTACAAGTATGATGCTGCCTGTCGCTTTATTTTTAAGTTTGTTTAGAACCCTCGACAGCAAAGAAATAGACCGCAACTCTTGGGTTTCCAATGCTTGTATTATCGCTTTAATCTCCGCCGCAATTTGTACTTTAAAATCTTCTCTAATTCCCGCCTCGGTTATTGTATTTGCAGTTAGCTACCTTGGCTATTTTATTAGTTCAAATACAAAACTAAAAGTTGTAGGGGAATTCGGGCTGGCGACAGTATTAGTAGGAATATTTCTCCTACCTTGGATGATTTCTTTGTATCAATCTTCAGGTACTTTATTGTATCCTCTTTTGGGAAAAGGCTATCACGCCTCCGCCTACGGCAGCACTTTCAAATCAGGTTCGACACTCTTGGGAACTGTTAAAACAGCCCTCGCAGCATTCAGAGGTATTTACGTTTTTATACTGATATTGCTCGGCTGCTTGAGCTTAAGTATCCGACCTCTGAAATTTGCTAATTTACCCGCAGAATCCTCGTTCTCGAACCGCCAAGCACCTTTATCTATGACAGTTGCAGCGCTAGTGGCAACAGTTGTTGTAGGCGTACTTACCGAAAATGCCGACCCTTTTCGCTATTCATTCTCTCACCTGTTTCCGGGAATTATCATATTAATTATGCTCGCCATGACTGATACAGGAGGGTTAAATAAAACCGGGATTCCTAACTTTTTTATTGTCGCTGTATTTTGTGCAGGTCTTACAATCAGCTACAATTGGGATATCACTAAAAATACTTATTCAGCTTATGTGAAAAATATTAAGTTCGGACTAACGAATCCCTCTTTAGTTTCAGCTAAGCAAAAGTTGCAGTATGCAGCACTGCAACAGTCTATTCCACAGGGAGAAACAGTTTTAACCAGGCTAGATGCACCTTTTATCCTAGATTTTAAACGAAATCAACTTTTCCTCGCCGACTGGCCGGGGGGAGCGAGTTTGCCTCCAGGAATGCCTGCATTCAAAGGTCCGGAAGCCTTGGCAAACTATTTAGTTTCCAAATCTATTCGATACATCGCTTATTCGTCTTGGAGTCTCAATCATCCCCCAAATGTAGATACTTCAGGACCTGGATTGTCATCTTGGTTTCGACTGCAATCACAACTCTCTCACGACTTTCGGGATAACGTGCAGCAACTTGCAAAAACTCGAAAAAAGCTCTATGAAGACGGAGAAAATTTTGTGCTGGATTTGGGAGTTCAGCGTAAGTAGCAACTCTTTAGATGACATAAAAGAGGAGATTAGATATCAAACCGAGCAGCCGGAAATGTCTGGTATAAACTTCAGCATCGGCTGGTAGCATCTTTAATACCTCTTTTTCGGATAGAAGGTTGAGATTTTCCTCTTTGGCGAAAAAGTGCTTGCCGAGCAATTTCAGCAAAGCTCGAAACCAAGAGGGAGGAAACCAGTGTATTAGGGGAACAGCAGTGTGGAATTCTATAGGATACCAGCGGTTGGGAGTTGTGATGAAGCAAGTTTTGCCGACGCGGCAAAGTTCCCGAACAAAAGCTTGTTGCTGAGTCCGACTTCCGACGTGTTCGATTACGGCAAAACTCACGACTAAATCAAAACTTTTGTCGGGAAATGGCAAGCTTAATCCATCAGAACGCACGTATTTTAAACCTGGATATTCTTCTTCTAAAAAGGCAGCATCTTCCATACCGACTGCGGTGATTTTGTCCTTATGCGGATAAAGTTTCTCAAAGAAATTGCAGTCTTCGCGGCGGTCGGAAGTTACTCCTACATCCAACACCGTTGTGTTGGCGCTGGGATTGGCTAATCCCATGAGCAAATCGAACATTTTTTGGCGGGCGTACCAAGATAGTTTAGTTGCGAAACCGCCTAGCTTGGGGCCAATATACTCGCTGGAGTTTTTTTCAGTTACTGTCATATAATTTTAGGTTTGAGATAAACTGACAACCTGGTTGAAGCCCGATTGTTCGCGACGAATTTAACACAGGATTTGGGCTATTTAAATCATGTTTGCGGAAATTTGTAACAAAATTTTACATCTAATTATTTTACCTGCGCTTCAAGCTCAGCACACTGAGAAAAAAGCTCGACAGAACCATCTGCAAACCGACGGTCAGGCAAGTGAGCGAGGGAATAACCAAACGCAGAGTTTTAAAAGGGTCTAAATTACCGAAAGCTGTTTCACTCCAGATAGTTAAGGACAATAACGAGCCAGCTATTCCGATTAATATCAGTATGACTCCGACAATCAATCCTGTCTCTAGGGTGACATAGCGAAATATTTTGTTGAGTTTGGGGTCTTCGGGCAGCAGTTTCTCGCTGATGGCGAAAACTTTGGTGAAGAAAGCGAAAGTTACTGCTTGAAAACCGACGATAATTGCGATCGCACCATAAAGCAGCGTGTGTACATCAAAGCTGATACTCCCGATTTTTTGAGTACCGGGCAACAGCCAAATGCTAACAATTAGACCCAAAATCATCAGCGCAGTACCGGGATACAGAAACAGCCACCGGGGACTGTAAAGCAGCAAAAATCGGAGGTGCCGCCAGCCATCTCGCCAAGTTCGCAGGTGCGGCGGGCGCGAGCGGCCGTCGGGAGAGAGTACCGTTGGGACTTCCGTTATCCGCAACTTGTACAGAGAGGCTTTGACCACCATTTCGCTAGCAAATTCCATTCCCGTTGTTTGCAAATCCAGTTTCAAAATTGAGTCTCTCCTGAAACCCCGCAACCCGCAGTGAAAGTCGCCGGCGGGACTTGAGAAGAATAGCCGCCCAACCCACGTCAGCACCGGATTTCCTAAGTATTTGTGCAGCGGCGGCATTGCCCCCTGTTTGATGCCCCCTTGAAAGCGGTTTCCCATGACTAAATCGCAGCCTCCCCGCAATTTTTCCACAAAAGCGCCGAGGTTGGAAAAGTCGTAGCTGTCGTCAGCATCGCCCATTATGATATAGACTCCGTGCGCTGCGATGATGCCTCCCATCAGGGCGCTGCCGTAGCCTTTGGCTGCTACGGGTACGACTCGGGCCCCCATTCTGGTGGCGATATTTTGAGAACCGTCAGTGCTGCCATTGTCTGCTATGATTACTTCGCCGGCAATATTAAGTTCGCGCAGGGACTTCTGCGCTTTCTCGATGCAGATTTCTAAAGTTTCTGCCTCGTTGAGGCAGGGCATGAGTATCGAGAGTTCGAGAGTGTATTCCCTGTTGGTGTTAATCTGCTCTGCCATATGTTTGTTCTAATGTTGCTGGCGATCGACAATACTTACTTTTCCAGTATCTATGCTTAAAATAGTAGTGGTGAATAAAAGTCAACAAAACTTAACTAAAGTTTCAATTTTTTTGGACACCGCAATTTGTGATGGTAATATAGGTTACTAAACTTATGAGTAGAAGCGTTTTTCTAGTTTTGCTCGCTGCTATTTTGTGCAGTGTTTTAGGTCAATTTAGTCTGAAGGCAGGAGCTAAAATCTTAGGACCCATTGGCGCTGCTAATTTAGTTGAAAAAGTTATGGCAATGGCAACTCAGCCTTTGATAGTTGCAGGTCTGTGTTTGTATGCAGTTTCTTCGATCGGCTTTATCGTAGTTTTGTCTCGTGCCAACATTAGCATAGTCTCGCCTTTACTGTCAATTAGTTACTTGTTTACTGTTTTGGGCGGCAAAATTATATTTAAGGAGCCTTTGCCGTCGCTGCGGTTGGTAGGCGTGGGGCTAATTATGACGGGAGTAATTCTTGTACTCCAAGGTCAAGGTGGGGGGGCCGCTGGGGGCAACTAGCGATCGCTTTTGACATTGACAATTGAGTGCTGAGTTGATAATTTAAGTCAAAGGGTGTGTCTGAGCGTTACCTTCTAAATCGATACAGAGGTCACAATTATGAATTATTATTTTCTTTCTTTTGCCGGGGGAATTCTCATTCTTGTATCCCTGATTGGTTGGGGTGGAGCGGTCAACCGCATCCTTTTTCCCCTGTACAGAGTTGACTGGGGGCAAAGAGCCGCTTGGGGGATAGCTTGGAGTGTTATATTTGGTGGTTTATTAAATGTGACATGGACTATTTCTCAATCAACTATTTTAATATATATATGCTTGGGCGCACTTTACGGAATAATAGATTCCTGGGCAAATAAAACTTCGATCGCCGACGATCTGAATCGGTTAATTAATGCTTTTAAAGAAAATATTGTTTTGGCGATCCGGACTGTTATCGCTTGCCTTCTAGCTGCTGTGCCTTACAGTGGTTCGGTTTCTTGGCATGAGTTTAATCTTCGCGATGACTACCACGCCTATTTTGTATTCCCCAATAAAATGCTTCAAATAGGTTCTCTTGGTTCCGATCCTTTCAGCGAAAGAAGATTGGTATCTGCACTTGGAGGACAATCATTCTTGCATACATTCAGTCTCAGCCTGTTGGATGAAAGAAGTTTATATCTTATCGATCCTGGATGCGCCTTAGTCGTAATGATAAGCTGCTACGTATCTAAATTGAATACAGAGACGGGCTCTCCTGCCCGTCCCACAAGAATTGTATAAAAATTGACTGTCAAATTAGATGCACAACAGCTTAGGACTCATTATCGGATACTGTCAGCAAAAAAAAGTTTCAAAAAGCTCGACATTACTGATTGTGTTCGGATTTTTATCAATTAGCCGAACTCCTATAAATATAAGTGGTATATTAATTCCGGTATGTCTTTTCTTCAGCTTATTTAGAGTGTTTGAGTGGGATAACCTCAAAGCAACAAACATCCAAAGTAATGCTGCGATTGTAGGATTGCTTGCAGCCGCCATCTGCGCTTTAAAAGCCACCTTTATTCCCGCGTGTATTATTTTATTCACTTCAAGTTATTGTTTTTATATTTTTGGCTGCCAAATAAAGCATAAAGCAATCTACGAATTTTGTTTGGCTAGTATTTTATTGGCTGTGTTTATTTTACCCTGGTCGATCTCAATGTATCAGTCCTCAGGGACTTTACTATATCCCATATTTGGTAGAGGTTTTCATGGTTCTGTATACGGAGGCTCGGTCAAGCTTCCTAACAGTGAGATTTACTCAAATATAGCAATTAAACTCAAGCTGTATGCAATTTTAACAATTATTTATATACCGACTGTATTGGCAATTAGATTTTGGATAATTGGTCTCGGTAAAAAGCAAATTGTTCGGGAAGCAACTCTGTCTATTTGTCTTAGTGCTGTCATGGGCGCTGCGATAGTAGTATTTTCTACTGGAGGCGCGGATTCATACCGCTATTCATACCCGCTATTAGTAGTTGTGTTAGTCATATTTATATCAGTTTTTATGGAAAATATCGAGCCAAACAACTTAAATTTAAAATTTAAAAAATCACCTTTAGCGGAGCAGTATTTTTGTCATTGTTATTAGCTATCGCTTCTCACAAAAAGCCTGGACAATCTAATAACTATTTAGACAACCTTGCTTCTGGTTTAAGAAATTTACCTTTAGTGACACTAGACGAGCGCGAAAAATATTCAAAAGTGCTAGATTCGGTTCCTGAAGGAGAAATAGTTTTAACAAGACTTGACAAACCTTTTTTAATGAATTTTAAGAAACATACAATCTGGATTGCAGACTGGCCTGGTGGCGCTAGCCTTCCGCCCGGTATGCCTTCATTTAAAGGAGAACAAGCGCTAGCAGATTATCTATAGCAATCCTTGCAGGAGTCGTAAATTTTTGACCCCACCCCAACCCTCCCCGAACTCGCGGGGAGGGAGTAAGAAATTCACAAATGATTTAGGATTGCTATAGTTTCACAATCGATTAGATATGTTGCATATTCTTACGCTAACGAAGCTAACTTTCCTAAGAAATCTCTAGAAGGTAGACTCATAATTAGCCCAGACCTACCTTTCTGGCTCCAAAATCAGGCGTTGAACACTTTTGAATTTCAAGAGAGCTTACAAAAACTTGGGGAAACTCGAAAGCGGATTTATGAGGATGGAGAAAATTTTGTAATTGATTTGTCAAGCAATAAAAACAAGCAGTGACATCAGTTGTATTTTCAGTATTTAAAATAAATGAACCAACATCAATTATTGAACGCTCGCACCGCAGTTATTGCTACCATGCACCAAAAAGAACGGGTAATGGCTCCCGTTTTGGAACGAGAATTTGGTGTAAATATCCTAGTACCTGCGGAGCTTGACACTGACACTTTTGGCACCTTCACCAGAGAAGTTAAACGCTTAGGAACTCAAATAGAAGCGGCTCGCCATAAAGCACAAAAAGCCCTAGAAATTGCGGGCGAAACTCTTGCCTTTGCCAGCGAAGGTACTTTCGGCCCTCACCCAATGATGCCGTATCTGCCAGCTAACAGAGAAATAGTAATTTTATTAGATCGAGCCAACAATCTAGAACTCATCGGCGACTATTTCTCGGTTGAAACTAACTACAGTCACCAGTTAGTTTCCAGTATAGAAGAAGCAAATGATTTTGCGAAAAAAGCTGGATTTCCCGATCACGCACTGGTGGTTGTAGTTGGCGATGCTGCCCTCGGTAACGGCGAAATTGTCAAGGGCATTAGGACAGAAAAACAACTTTTTGACGCTGTGACAGCAGGCTTAAAAAAATCGTCAACCGGCCGAGTTCACATCGAAACAGATATGCGGGCGATGTACAATCCAACTCGGATGAAAAACATCGAAAATGCAACTCTCGATTTAGTTAAAAAATTCAAGCAATTCTGCCCGGAGTGCGGTTGGTCGGGATTCGAGATTGCTGAGACGAAAATCGGATTGCCCTGCGGACTTTGCTATTTTCCGACTCAGCTAGCGCGATCGGCAATCTATAAATGCAAAAACTGCGGTTATACTAAAGAAAAACTATTTCCAGACGGTCGAGAGACTGCCGATCCTTCCCTTTGTCAATATTGCAACCCTTAAAGAAATACAGGACTTGCCCCAGACGAGGTAGAAACCCGGTTTCTTGGCAGATACTTCGCTGTCAAACCAAAAATTTATTACCAGAAACCCGGTTTCTGCGTCGATACCCCGTTACCAAACCGAAGATTTTTAGTAGAAATCGGGTTTCTTTTCATAAGTCCTAAGATAATGGTTGTACAAAATGGGCTTTTTTAACACTTAGTTGCCTAAACTTAGTAAAGTTTGCAACAATATTATTGATAGTTCCCTAATTAAAGTCACTAATGATAGCCGTAGAAACAGAACGCAACTGGAAACCCGTTATTAAAGAATTCGAGGCTGTAGTCGGCAAAAATGGTGTGGTGCAGCGCCGCGAAGAATTGATTGTCTACGAGTGCGACGGACTCGCCAGCTACCGCCAGCGCCCCGCCGTAGTGGTATTGCCTCGAACTACGGAGGAAGTGGCGCAATTGGTCAAAATATGCGATCGCAACTCAATTCCCTGGGTTGCTAGAGGCGCAGGAACCGGCCTTTCCGGCGGCGCTTTGCCTGTAGAAAACTGCGTGCTGATTGTCACTGCCCTGATGCGAAAAATCCTGAAAGTAGACTTAGAAAATCAGCAAGTAGTCGTGCAACCGGGAGTAATTAATAACTGGGTAACCCAAGCAGTTAGCGGCGCCGGTTTCTACTACGCGCCCGATCCTTCCAGTCAAATTGTTTGTTCGATTGGCGGCAACGTTGCCGAAAATTCTGGCGGGGTTCACTGCCTCAAATACGGAGTCACAACGAATCACGTTTTAGGATTAAAATTGGTACTGCCCGACGGTTCAATTGTCGATGTCGGTGGCGAAATTCCCGAAATGCCCGGTTATGATTTAACTGGTGTATTTGTCGGTTCCGAAGGCACTTTAGGCATCGCTACAGAAGTTACTCTGCGAATTCTCAAAGCGCCGGAATCGATTTGCGTTCTCCTAGCGGATTTTGCCAGTATAGAAGCAGCGGGCGAATCGGTTTCCGATATTATCAGCGCTGGCATTATTCCCGGCGGCATGGAAATCATGGACAACATCAGCATCAATGCTGTGGAAGATGTGGTGGCAACTGGATGTTATCCCCGCGATGCGGCGGCAATTCTACTCATAGAAATCGACGGTTTAGAAGTGGAAGTTGCCACAAACAAACAGCGAATTGCCGATATTTGCAAGCAGAACGGAGCGCGAAATATCACGACAGCAAGCGACCCGGAAACGCGCCTAAAAATTTGGAAAGGGCGGAAAGCTGCTTTTGCGGCGGCGGGTCATTTGAGCCCTGATTATTACGTGCAAGACGGGGTAATTCCGCGAACGCAAATGGCTTATGTTTTGAAAGAAATTGAGGGTTTGAGCGAGAAATACGGTTATCGGATTGCTAATGTATTTCACGCGGGAGACGGGAATTTGCACCCGCTGATTCTGTACGATAACTCGGTAAAAGGTGCGCTGGAAAAGGTGGAAGAATTGGGCGGGGAAATCCTCAGGCTTTGCGTGAAAGTTGGGGGAAGTCTTTCGGGGGAACACGGCATCGGTGCTGACAAGAAGTGTTTTATGCCGGATATGTTTTCGGAGGTAGATTTGGAGACGATGCAGTGGGTGCGTCAGGTGTTTAATCCGAAAGGTTTGGCGAATCCCGGGAAGATGTTTCCGACGCCGAAGACTTGTGGGGAAGCGGCGAAGGCTAAGGTTGAAACTTTTAAGAAGTTGGATGGTGCGGAGGTTTTTTAATTTCCTATTTATGCGGGTAATGCCAGCAGAAAAGCACCCTGAAATTGTCTCTACAATGGGGAGGCAGAGCCTCTAAATATGCGTTCCCAGACTCTGGCTGGGAACTATAAAAAACGAGAAAAATCGTTTTTTAGGAGTGCGATCGGGACGCTCGCTTCCTTGCCTATATCTCAAGTTGGTAAGGTGCCGATTGCGCACCCGGCGCTAATGTTGGAGGGGAAGTCTGATAGTAAATTCCGTGCCATTGCCCAATTCCGAAGTACAATATAATTCGCCTTTGTGTCTTTCTACAATAATTTGGTAGCTAATTGACAAGCCCATTCCCGTGCCTTTGCCAATGGGTTTGGTAGTAAAAAATGTATCGAATATCCGCTGCTTGACTTCCTCAGTTATTCCCGGCCCGTTGTCGGCAATTTTGATTTCTACAAACTTGCCGACAACTTCCGTGCAAATCCTAATTTGGCTGGGACTTTCTGGCATTTCTTGACCAGTTTGCTTACTTTTCGCATCCTCTAAAGCATCGATCGCATTGCTGAGAATATTCATAAAAACTTGATTGATCGGGCCGGCAAAACACTCAACAGGCGGCAAATTCCCGTATTCTTTTACAATTTGAATTTGCGGCTTTTCTCCGTTTCCTTTCAAACGGTGATTTAGAATTAACAGCGTGCTGTCAATACCTTCGTGGAGGTTAACGGGTTTCATCTGTGAATCGTCGTGCCGCGAAAAGTTCCGCAGCGACTGAACAATCTGGCAAATCCGGTCTATACCAACGCTCATTGAAGACACTATTCTAGGTAAATCTTCAGCTAAAAAATCGAGATCGTTGTCTTCTTTTTCCTGTTGAATTTCCTCGACTGGATTAGGATAGTGATGTTCGTACAGTTCGAGGTGGTGAAACAAGTCTTGAGTATAATTTTTGAGATGAGCGAGATTGCCGTGAATGAAGCTGACGGGGTTGTTGATTTCGTGAGCGACGCCGGCAATTAGCAATCCCAAACTAGACATTTTTTCGCTCTGAACTAATTGGGAATGAGTGGCTTTGAGTTCCTCAAGTGCTGCTGCTAGTTGAGCTGCTTGTTCTCTGCTTTGTGCTTCGGAATTATGCAATGCTTCTTGGGCTTGTTTGCTCTGGGTGATGTCTCTCTGTACGCCAATAAAATGAGTTAATTTGCCAGTTCTATCGCGCACGGGAGATATTGAGAAACAATTCCAGAAAGTGGTTCCGTCTTTGCGGTAATTCTTTAATATTACCTTGCATTCGCTCTTTTTTTGCAAGGCTTTGCGAATTATTTCTACTGCCACCGGATCCGTATCGCTGCCCTGCAAAAATTGGCAGTTTTTCCCGAGAATTTCCTCCCGCCGATAACCTGTCATGCTTTCAAATGCGGGATTGCAATAAATAATTGGATGTTCTGGGTGAGTGGCGTCAGAAATCGTAACTCCGGTGCTAGTAGCTGCTATAGCTCGATCGTACAACCAAAGCATTTCTTCTGCCTGCTTGCGATCGGTAATGTCCCGCAGCGTAGCTAAATAAGCCATTTCTCCCTCCCATTCCGTTTCCACGACCCGCATTTCTACTACAGCATTTGCTTTGTGCTTGCGAATTGCTTCAACTTCTGTTTGCACGACGCGAGTTCCTGGTGCTTCTGTTTTTCCAACTTGGGGAATAATATCCGTGTCCATCTCAATGTCGCAAGCTGAACCTTCTACGACCAACTCGCCAAAAAATACTTGACCTAAAAGTTCCTCTGCTTTGCAGTTAAACAGCGCTTCTGCTGATGGGTTCGCAAAACAGACAAGTCCTCCCTTGTTAACGATGGCGATGCCGTCGGCATTTTTTTCGATCACATTCCGAAACCGAGATTCGCTAGCTTTCAAATCCTGCCTTAGCTGTGCCATTGCTCGCTCCATCTGCTGCAGCTCGCACAAACTAAGACTATAAGCTTCTGAAATGTTGGCTTCGGTCGAAGTCTCGGCTCTTTTTTTCGGCATCTCTTGGTAGTCTGTTCTATTAGTCATGTTTGTAACCGTTGTTTTCTGGGTACTGGTAATATTACTGAGGTTATTTTCGGGACGGGCTTGTTGAAAAAACATATTTAAACCATACCAAATTATTTTTTAGAGATAGGTGTTGCGATCCCCAATTTTCCCGAAAATTTAGGGAGAGAACAATTTCTTCCCGATGCTAGCACATTACTTTTACAATTCATCCTATATAAAAGATCGTTAAAATTCTTTAGGGATCGCCATCGAATTATCTATTACGCTTTCTTAAGTAATTTAAACAACATTGACACTTACGTAGCGAGCCGAACAGTGAAGGCTGGAGATAGCTTCAATCCCCCTGGCACGGGACAAAATAACCTGCTCCCGGCGCCAGTAATAAAACTTATAAGCCTCTGGTAAGTATAAAAGATTATATAATTTTGATTAAAAATACGGTTCAAAATAATCGGACTCATCTTTAAGTCTGCAATAATTCTCATAATTAGCAATTACCCAATCATTTCCCGGCCGCCAGATTTGATATAGAATATAACCTGTCTATTTTTGCGACCGCAACTTCAAACCAATGGCACGTCTAGCACTCCTGAGCACATCCAATAAAACCGGACTAATCGATTTAGCGCGCAGTCTAGTAGAAGAATTTGAATTTGACATAATTAGCAGCGGCGGGACAGCAACTGCCCTCAAAGAAGCTGGAATTCCCGTCACAAAAGTTGCGGAATATACCAATTCTCCCGAAATTTTGGGAGGGCGAGTCAAAACTCTTCACCCACGAATCCACGGAGGTATTTTAGCGCGCCGGGATGTACCGGAAGACCTCGCAGATTTAACCGCAAATCAAATTCGGGCGATCGATCTAGTTGTAGTCAATTTGTATCCATTTGAACAGACAATTTCTCAACCAGGGGTTACAATAGGCGACGCAATTGAGCAGATAGATATCGGCGGACCGGCTCTGCTGAGAGCTTCAGCAAAAAACCACGCTCATTTGACAGTTTTGTGCAATCCCGACCAATACAATACTTATTTAGCAGAACTGCGGCAAAATGGCGGGGAAGCCTCCTTAAAGTTCCGGCAGAGATGTGCGCTCGAAACATTTAAACATACAGCCAACTACGATCGCGCGATCGCAACTTATCTCAGCAGCCAATCCGCTGCTGAAGAATCTGCGGTACCAGAGCAGTTTAATTTATCAGGAAAAGAGTTGCAAACTCTCCGCTACGGCGAAAATCCCCATCAAGCGGCCACCTGGTATCAAAGCGGAAGTACACCCACAGGCTGGACGACTAGCACCATCCTGCAAGGCAAAGAATTAAGCTACAATAATTTAGTAGATTTAGAAGCAGCAAGGCGCCTGATCGTAGAATTCCCGGACACACCCGCCGCCGCTATCCTGAAGCATACAAATCCTTGCGGCACAGCCTTGGGAACAACTATTTCTGAAGCGTATCAAAAAGCCTTCGACAGCGATTCAGTCTCAGCTTTCGGCGGAATTGTCGCCCTCAACCGCCCGATTGATGCTGCTACCGCAACGGCCTTAACTCAAACATTTTTAGAATGTATCGTCGCGCCCGGGTGCGAACCAGAGGCAGAAGAAATTATCAAGAAAAAGGCGAAAGTTCGAGTATTAATTTTGCCAGATTTGACTCAAGGGCCGCCACAAACTGTTAAAATTATTGCAGGCGGTTTGCTAGTGCAAGACTCAGATAATGTAGTAGAAGAAACTAGCAAATGGCGCGCAGTTACTGAGAAACAGCCGACGGCGGGAGAGTTGGAAGAATTGCTGTTTGCTTGGAAAGTAGCGAAACACGTCAAATCAAATGCGATCGTTGTGACGCGCGACCGCACTACAATCGGTGTCGGCGCCGGACAAATGAATCGCGTGGGATCGGTTAAACTAGCATTGGAACAAGCAGGAGACAAAAGCAAAGGAGCGATTTTGGCCAGCGATGGTTTCTTTCCCTTCGATGATTCAGTCAAAACTGCGGCTGAGGCGGGAATAATTGCGATCGTCCAACCGGGCGGAAGTATGCGCGATCGAGATTCCATTGAAGCCGCCAACCAACTCGGAATCACAATGGTTTTCACCGACATCCGCCACTTCTTGCATTAATTAAGTTCGTAGCAATGACATTTTGCACCTCTATTATGAACAGGCAAGATGCCTGTTCCACAAAGAGTTAATTCTATTGTGGGGTGGGAAGAAAGCCCGCCACAAACAGGCTGACCGGCCTGTTTCACAAAGAAAAGAGTCAATTCCAGTTCTATTGTGCGGTGGGCTTCTAGCCCGCCCTAAAAAAAATTTCCTTCTTCTATAACAACAGCTATGAATACCACAATTCAACAGCAAATTAAACCCCAAGACGTAAAAGTTAAAATCCTGCTCGCTGGCGGACATCAGTGCACAGTCACCCTCAAATCCGACACACCATTATTACACAGCCTTGTCAAAACATTAGTCGATCGCACCCAACAAACACCCGGTTTTTCCACCTTATTTCACATTCCCATAGACGAAGGGCGTTCCGCCCTTTCTTTTCCCGGGGAACACCTAGTAGGATTAGTCACAGAACCCCCTATTTACTTGCAGCAACTGCAACCGCAGCAGCCAGCAATTTCTATAGAAATTCCCGCCGAAATTCCCACCGAAATTCCCACCCCTGCGCCTGTAAATGACGACTTAATATCTCGCTACGCCCAAATAGACAACTTTTTGACAGCGGCAGAAAAGAACAAACTCATCAAATATGTTTTAGCCAAAGAATCAGATTTTGTGACTACCAGCACCTCAACTAATGCCGAGGACTACCGCCGTTCGATGGTACTCCACTCGTTCCCGGAATTTTCGGAACTGATGGTTAATCGCATCAAAGCAATTCTCCCGGACGTGCTGCGCAAATTAAATATTCCCTCATTTCCGCTTGGTGAAATAGAAGCTCAATTAACCATGCACAATGACAACAACTTTTACAAACTTCACAACGACAGCGGCTCTCCAGAAACCGCAACCCGATTTTTTACTTACGTTTACTATTTCTATCGAGAACCAAAAGCTTTTTCAGGTGGCGAATTGCAGATTTATGACAGCAAAATCGAAAATAATTTTTATGTAGCGGATGATACATTCAGGACCGTTGAGCCTCGCAATAACAGCATCGTATTTTTTCTAAGCCGCTATATGCACGAAGTTTTGCGAGTTAGCTGTCCCTCGAAAGCTTTTGCTGATAGCCGCTTTACTATTAACGGCTGGGTGCGCAAAGCAAATTGAGGTATAGCTTTTCTCAGTAACATGTTCCGACGTGCATAGGGCATAGGCCTCCGTGGGCATAGGGCATACCTCACGACGCTTGAGAACCGCTATAACACCAAATCCGGCTGGATTATCCTCGCTCACTCGGCGGTTGAAACCGCTACTATACAAACAAATTCAGCCCACGCAGACTCAAGTTTAAAGGGGGTAAGTTAACGGAATAAACCCCTAGGGGCGGGTTTGCCAATAGCCTTAAAATGTACAGATAGATTAAATAAACCCGCCCCAAACCCACTATATTACTCCAGTGCTCCAGCACTTTTGAGCAATTTTACCACGCTGGAATAACGTTTAAATTCAGCCAGCATTAAAGCTGTATAATTTCCCGGATTTTTGTGGTTTAGTTCTGCACCAGCATCAATTAAAACCTGTACAGCACCGACACAACCCCGATGTGCAGCCCACATTACAGCGGTTGCGCCCGAATCATCGAGCAAGTTGACATCGGCACCTTTTTCGACTAATAATTGGACGATCGCCACATAACCCCGATCGCACGCTTTCATTAAAGCCGTTTTCCCCAAATCCGCCGGGACATTGGGATCCGCACCGCCGTCAAGCAAAGCCTTCACCGTCTCGGTATGTCCGTGAAACGCAGCCAGCGTCAAAGCCGTCTCCCCAAAGTTTTTAGCATTCAGAAAATCAGCGGGATTTGAGTTTACTTTTTGCAGCAAAGCCGATACGATCGCACTGTGGCCGTGAACAGCCGCCACCAGTAAAGGCGTATCGCCCAACCGATTTCTAGAACCGACACTAGCACCTCGGTTTAAGAGCAATTCGACGACATCTTCGCAGCCTTCAACCACGGCAAAATTCAAAGCAGTTTCATCATCTTTATCCTTAGCGTTGATATCGGCGCCAGCATCGAGTAACATATGGGCGATCGGCAAATTTCCTCCAGCAGCAGCGGCCATCAAAGCCGTGCCCCCATATCCATTTTTCACATTCGCATCAGCACCCGCACCCAGCAAAGCTCGCACCACATCAGTATTGCCGGCATCCGCAGCCAAAGTTAAAGCCGTTTCGCCGTCTTTGTCGCGAATTTCAACATCAGCACCAGCAGCCAACAGCGCCTCGACAACAGCCAAATTTCCCACCGCCTGTGCCTGCATCAAAGCAGTTTTGCTTTCTAGATTTTTAACATTAGCATCCGCCCCACAATTGAGCAAAATTCGCACAATTTCAGCGCTACCTTGACGGACAGCTAAAAACAGCATAGAATTGTCAGCAACAGCACCCGCTTCCACCAAAGCTTTGACAACAGCTTCGTGCCCGGATAAAGCAGCTATTTTCAGAGCTGAATCTCCATCTTTATCTCGGACATTTACATCAGCATTAGCATCAAGTAACATCCGCACAACATTGATATCGCCCTTGAGAGAAGCGGCCATCAAAGCCGTACTTCCATCATCATTTTTAGCATTAACATCAGCACCCGCAGCCAGCAACAGCCGCACAGAGTCAGCCTGTTTGTGAGCCGCCGCCAGCATCAAAGCCGTCAAGCCAAAACGCCTGCTCACATGGTTGACATGAGCGCCATTGTTTAGTAAAATACGCACAATTTCCGTATAACCCTTTTGGGTCGCAAACATCAAAGCCGTCGTCCCCTCAGAGTCTTTGGCGTTAGCGTTAACACCCTTAGCGAGTAAAGCTTGGACGTGAATAATGTTGCCAGTCTTGGCCGCTTGGATTAATACAGTGTCTTGTTTAGTGGCAGGCATAATAGTCTCTCATACCGTATATTTTTACCGTCGCACGAGACGGCCTGACTGGTATGCTAAGTTTTATGAAGTATGTTTGCTAATCCTCAGAACACTATGAATCTCGAAATTCCTCTGTCAGTGAAAGTTTGGAGCCAATTCATCCACCCAGTTTTAATGTGGGTACTGCTGGCCATCTCATTTTATGCTTTGTATCTGGGCCTTCAAATCCGACGTACCAGAAGCGCGGAAGGCGAACTCAAAAAAGAGTTAATTAAGGGCAAATTCAATGTCAAGCACCACCAGATGGGTTCTTTGCTGTTAGCCTTAATGGTTACGGTTGCGATCGTGGGGATGGGCGTTACCTACATCAACAACGGCAAGCTATTTTTCGGCCCGCACTTGCTAGCAGGGTTGGGAATGATGGCCATAATTGCGATCGCAGCCTCGCTCACTCCTTTGATGCAAAAAGGCAATGATTGGGCGAGAAACGCTCACATTTTTCTGAATGTTGTGCTCTTGGGGCTGTTTGGCTGGCAAGCGGTAACAGGCGTGGAAATCCTGCAAAGAATTATCAGCGAAATGTGAGGTTTTGGGTAAGATTGCTAATTGCTAATTGCCTTGGGGCGATTAGTGATTAGCAATTAAGTTGTCATATTTATTAAGAGGTTTTTTATTAATAATTGACAGATTGACTTTATCAATGCTATAATTATCATCGAGGTTAAAGATAATCAAGGGTTTGTAATATTTTTTTATTGCCCCTGTTGCTACTCTATTCAAATATGACTTAGTGTAAAACCGTTCGTTACCCTCTTTTTAAAGTAAAGGTAATATTAATGTATGGAGTAAGTACCACCTGACATGAAACTACCGGATTATCAACGAGTAATTTATCACCGAACTCCTTTGATAGAGGTTGTGGGGCAAGTACGCTTTCCTACAATTCTCAAAATTAACAATCAAGAGCCTTTTGAATTTCAGGATAAAGTCCGTTTTGATTACCCCATTTTTCAACAGTCGCAGCCTCTAAACATCCCTCCTGAGATAGCGACCTTAGTGCCACAAATAGGTTCACTTGTCCCACAGCATACTAACTATAATTTTCTGTCTGAAAATTCAAAATGGCAGTTGTCTTTAAACCGAGACACCCTAAGTTTAGCGACCTTTGAATACAAGCAATATGAAGAATTTAAAGAAAAATTTACCAAAGCAGTTAACATTTTTGAAGAGATATATAATCCCTCTTTTTACATTAGATTAGGGTTAAGATATAGGGATTTGATACTTCGCTCGAAATTGAAAATTGACGATAAAGATAAACCCTGGTCAGAATTAATCAGTCCACAAATTGCTTCTGAGCTGCATAATAGCGAGTGGTCTGACTCGATTAGGACTTTAGGGAAAAATTTGGAAATTGAAATAGAAGGAGGTAAGGTTAATTTTAATCACGGTTTAGTGATAGCACAAGACCCGTCAAAAGCTAATTTTCAAGAACCTGGTTATTTGTTTGATGCTGATTTTTTTCTAGAACCAAAAATAAACAAGGAGGATATTTGGAATGTCTTTGATAACTTCAATCGAACGGGAGGAAAGCTATTCCGGTGGAGTATTACAGATCAACTCCACGTGGCAATGGAGCCTGAACCAATTTAGTAAGATGCCAGGAACTCTTTCAATCCAAACTTATATTATCAGAACGTCGTACAAAGATGTTTTACCACCTAATTCTCCTATTATGATAGGAGGAAAAAATATTGTACCGGATGATTTATCGGTTAAGGTAGAAGTTAATTCTCAGCCATCTCACAGGGTAATTAACTTGTTAAAATATCGGCCTATTTTGATGAGTTTACCTAAAAATGCTTTACAAAAATCAGTCTCTCAATTAGAAACTATAAGGGATACGCTCGATCCCTCTTTACTTGGTAATTTAGAAAAGGATAAGGTAGAACTGGAAGCAGAGTTTAAGAAGTTCGCCGAAAAATGGCGCGTCGAGACGGGGATGCTATCATTAGTTACACAGAAATCAATGCACCAGGCTTATCAGAGAATTATCGGCATGGGACAGCCAGTTATCCCCTTGATTTTGCGTGACCTCGAACAAAAGCCAGACCATTGGTTTTGGGCGTTGAGGGCAATTACTGGTGACAACCCGGTAAAACCCGAACAGCGCGGCCGGATGAAGCAAATGGCCCAAGCCTGGATACAATGGGGAAAAGAACACGGTTATGAGTGGTAAGCTAGAGTACCGAAAAATATTGAGATTTCCTAACTTAGAGCTTACTGAATATCAAGTAACAAGCGAAGAAACAGTAGATTATAATTGCTTTGCTTTTGCTGCTGGAGAAGAGGAATGCAGATGGGACCCGGTAGACCCTGATGGGTACTGGCCGGATGGTGTTTTAAGAGAGCTAACGCTGGATGCTTTGATCAAAGCTTATCAAACTATTGGATATGAACCTTGCGAGAATCGTGACCTTGAACCGGGGTTTCAAAAAATAGCAATCTACACCTATAACGGCCAGCCACAGCACGCAGCCAGACAAGAAGAGGATGGGAAGTGGAAAAGCAAGCTAGGGGATTGGGAAGATATCGAACATGAATTAGAAGGGTTAGAAAATCCTAACTATTATGGGGTGGTTCAACAAATATTAAAGCGAGCGGCAATCCCGATAGATATTTCTTAGACGGCAATTCAACTTTTGAAGAGTACAGTCCGGGACGCACATAGTCTATTTGTAGGGTGTCCAGTGCCCACCTTACCCTTAGCTATTTTTTATATGGTTTAACAGCCAAGCTTCTCTTTGGATGATATAATAGACTAAAGTTAAATTGAGCGAACAAATTATAAGATTAATTAGGGAGCTTTTTGAAATTCCAAGAAGGAAAGCCATGCTAGAAAATCTGATCAAATACTTTGTCTACGCAACAAAAGGCCATATTACAAAAACGCAGTTAATCAAGTTTTTGTATTTAGCCGATCTTTATGCGGTCAAATGGACAGACAAACAGCTTACTGATTTAGATTGGCGTTTTTATCAATTTGGGCCTTGGAATGAAGGCATAGACGCTGCTTTAAATCAAATGAATGGCAAAGAAATTTTTCAAGAATCTCAGGGAGAAATTATATTCATCAGACTTGGTGAGAGAGCAGGTAATGTGGATGATTTAAAGTTACCTTTAGGTCTGAAGCTCATGCTTGACAACATCAGGAGAGAATGGGCGGGTGCAGGAAAGGATAAACTGAAGCAGTTACTAGAATATGTCTATAGCACTGCTCCCATGCTTGAGGTTAAATATAGCCACGAACCAGAGGAAAAGGTGAGACTTAATCTGTACAAAGAAAGAGAAAAGTTAATGAGTGAATTGGGGTGAGCGAGTGGCTGGACAAAAACCGCGTCAAGGTTGGATTTATTTTATCAATCCCTATAGAGTATCTGTTCGTTGCAAACACGGTCACAATCATATTTATGAGATAAATGAACCAGAGGAGATTGAGTGCAAGACAATTTCTTGCACTCAGGTGATTAATTCTAGTCGGGTTTTTCGGGGAGAGCATCCTTATATTGTTTGGATAAGTGACCAATTTCAAGATGACTCTAAATACATCCAAACTTTGACGCTGATTCCATTGACTTCACAAGAAACCTTTAAAGGTTTGTCAACTACATATCCGATTAATCCTACAAGCACAAATCGTCTTTCTAAGAATGGTCTTTCTAAGAATTCCTTCGCTCTAGTGCATCAGATATGTACTGTTGATGCTAACTGTTTTAAAGACTCGCAAGGGGATTGGCTTAAGCGAGTTGGACAACTGGATAAAGCAGATAAGGAAGCTATAGAGAAACGTTTAAAGTATTTTTTTAATCTTGGGGATAACCCGGGTGAAGATTGGTTTATTAAAAATGCGTCTCCAGAACTTTTACAGAAAGTGTTTAATCTTCTACCGGATGAAACCACAAAAAGTATGGCTATAGAAAAACTGATCGACGATTTGCGATCGTAGTCAATGAGTAGTAATTGATGGTAGAGGTCAAGAAGGTTTTTGCAGTGGACTTGAGCACTCTCGCTCTATCCTGTTAACCTTCTCGATCGCCCAAACGGCATCTTAGCCACATCTAACAAAAATTAAAAAAGGCGGCACCCAGATTTGAACTGGGGGTGGAGGTTTTGCAGACCTCTGCCTTGGCACAAAAAAACCCTCCAAACAAGGGGTGTAATAGACTCTAACTAAAACTGCATTATATTTGCATTGATAAAACGACTCATCCCTTTTTATCTAGCGAGAAATATAATGCACCCAAAATTGACCGTCAGGAATACAGGTTTGCTCGATCAGCTTGTAGGAGTAATGTAGGTATTCGCCACTCAAGTCAGTTCTATAACCGCTTTCAAACCATTCGCCATAAGGATCGTGTACGATAAAGCCCTTGTCGTCATATCCAACCAGGACAATAATGTGACCAAAAGACGTGAAGTAGCCGTGGATCACGCACGGGTTGTTAGCAGCAAGGTGGCTGCAACAACGATCGATCGAGCCCCACACAGTAAAATCATCCTTCAGATGATAAAACTCGTTCACCACTTTTGCCAAATCCTGGGGTGAATGACGATTGAGGTCATTATTTTCCATCAATCTATAAAGATGATCTTCAAATTGCTTGTGTATCAAATCCCCAGCAGTTGGATCTAGATACTCTATGACCATTGCTAGACTGGTCACATTACAAGCACCACCGGGATTTAATTCGTTATCAAGTTGCGATCTGTACGGGATTGGTAGTCGCACAAAAGGCGGGCGATTTGATGGGTTCAACTCGATACGCACGTGATTTTGATAAACAAACCACTCCCGCCTTCCCTGAAAAAAATCTTTTAAAGTAATTTTCCAGTGCTTATTGCGATCGGGCTTGCAATCATGAAGTTCAAAAAATTCCCCGGCAGGTACAGCTATTTTCTCCTGTGGCTGGAGGACTGTAGACTGAAGTGGTCTGGTCTTGAAATTAGTAATGCCAGTTGTCGTTAATCTCATGTCTTAACTTTAGTTGTCAAAAATAAGCCGGAGCCAAAAGCGGCCAAGTTGGCAGAAACATTGCCTGTTTTAATTGCAGTACCTAAAGCGCCAAATACAGTAGCAGTGCTACAAAATATTAACGCAAATGCCAAAATTCGATAGATACTTTTGTCAATAGAAATCATTTTGCGTAAAATTAGGTCGTACAAACTAAAACTATTTAAACTCTGTGTGTTCGTCTTGATATTCTTTGAACGCTGCTGCTTTCAGTTCAGGTAAACCCTTTCTGATGCGAAATTGACCTCGCTGTTCAGCATCTTGGACGAGATAATCGGTAATTTCTTCAAATTGCGCTGCCTGAAGCTTGATAATTTCATAAAGCGCGTGAATGCGGGTATCTACAGATTTACTTTTGGCTCCCAAAAATCGATTAATTTTCCATAAATAGCCACAAATCGTAAACGTTCCAACAACAATACCAATCAATAACGCAATAAAATTCCAATCAATTTTCATGGTAAACATTGTTGCACCAGCAAATTAAATATTGTTAAACAGCTAGTTTTATGCAAACTTTCACTAAAATTTATTAGCGCCGATATTGTTCCGGTTCGCTGCTTTTAAACTAGATAATGGTAATTGACTGTTGAGGTTGAATTTTTGCACCTGGAGAGTAAACCGTTTTAGCTCTAAGAGTAATTGTCGAGTTGGCGCTGATTTGACCTGAACTGTCTAACGACGGCGCGCTATCTGTTGTAAGCGGAGAAGCAAAATTGATGTAAGCTCCCGGTGTAACAGAAGTTCCGCTATTGTATTGTTCCTGAGATTTTCGATATGCTGTTGCAGCTCCAAAAATTACTTCAGAAGGCGTTAGGTTACTCATTGCTGTTGAATTAAAAGCTGCTTGAATTGTAGTCCCTAAATTGTTGTACCAATTTGCTGTAGAAATGTCTGCCATTTTAAGTTAACTCCCAAATATTTAGTTCAAACGTTCTCCCTCTTAAAAAATACCCTGCTTTAAAATACAGTTCGTATGTAGAGGGAAAATAAGGAATTGAGAAATTTACAAACTGTTTTTGGTTGATCCAAGTTTTGCGCCAAGAGTTTTGAATTTCTCCTATTTCTGTTGAAACCGCGGGAATGAAATATCCTGCAAAACTTCTTATAAAGTTGTTGCTAAATTTAGGCTCTACAATTATTACCGTACCTGAAAACAAAACGGGTATTTTGTAAGGTTCAAGTCCAAGCAACAGCGTTTCTTTGTAGACAGGAATAGAAGATAATGGCATTACTACCCTAAACGAAAAGACGCTTTACGGGGCATTGAAACGCTCAAAACTTTTTTTGAGTCAATTGTCGCGCCTACTAATCCGCCTGCGGTACTAAGATTACGAAAAGTGGCAACAGAAGCTTTAGTAATATAAAGGCTTCTATTTGTGCGTTTGCCTGCCCCATCATCCAATACCGCAGTTACGCGTTTCAACTCTCCGGCTTGCAATAAATCTTGTAATCTCCAAGGAACTTTAACGCCACTGGTAGCATCAGGCAAATTCACTGATTTTAACCCTGTAGCTGCTTGCAATTCTGCTGTGTAAATTTTGGCGTTACTAACAAATCCATAGGCAACAGTATCTTCGCCAACAAAAACTAAACCTTTCGGCATATTTATTACGGTAAGTAATTTTGAGCTTTGAGATCGGCACTAACTGAGGTAATTATACCTTGAGGAATTGTTTTTCCAATTAAATCTTGTTCAGCAACTTTGGCTTTGTTGGCAGCACACAAGATTTTTGTACTTTTACGATTTAGTGGTGTTGTACCTGTTCGCACAACAATACTTTCAAGAATTCCGTACAACAACAAATCTTCAACTCTATGAACGACTTGTTTATCCGTAGTTGGGGCTGTGGTAATTCCCACAGTAGTACCGATTGAGGAATAAAGAAGAGGATTTGACATAAAGTAGTATTTCTGCGCTGCGCCAGCACCTAAATCTACAGTAGCTATCATTTTTTTGAGAGCAACCATTATCGAAGCCTCCGACGAACAGGGAATCGAGCAGATACAATTGTTCCGCCTCCATAAGCTTTTCCTGGCAACTCAGTTGTACAAGTGTCAATCTTCTCTAACGAACAAAGTAAGTTCGTGGATTTTCGCTTAGTTCCGACTCGGTACGAAATTTTAACACTACCTAGCAATCCTTTGCGGACTCCATTTACTGAGGTTTCGCTAAAACTGCCAGCAGGTGGAACCCCTGACAGTTTTGTAATTCCAACAATCGGCCCTATTGTTGCATCATACTTTCCGTCAGGCAAGCTCATAATAAGCTTGCCTGTTCCGCTTGTATCTACTTGGTGAGCTGACTTAACCATAGCTGTAGTTGTTTCGCGTACATACTTACGGTATAAGCATTGCAGCCATTTATGCAATAGTGAAAATAACACAGAACCCTATAGGGTTCCAAAAAGCCACACTGTCAATCTAGTTTGTTAAATTTATGCAATAATCATTGATTGTTTAAGAGTAGGTAAGTAAAGCTTGGCAGATTGAAACGTAACATTAACTTTAGGTAAGCGTTCTGGTATTTTTTGTGTTTGCCCTATAACTTGAATTTCAGTAGCGGGTGGGTAAGCTTTTACTATATTTTTGGCTTCGCTGTATTTTACAAAAGTTTCATCTATTTGCAAATCTCTAACAGCTAAAATTGATGTTATTAATCGCTCTCCTTC
Source organism: Microcoleus sp. C2D2 (assembly GCF_036702495.1). Classification (NCBI taxonomy): domain Bacteria; kingdom Bacillati; phylum Cyanobacteriota; class Cyanophyceae; order Oscillatoriales; family Microcoleaceae; genus Microcoleus; species Microcoleus sp. C2D2. Next base: position 28,427 of record NZ_JAUBTO010000024.1, read on the forward strand.
ATTATGATTTAAAGCGTAGACATTTAAATTGTAACCGCGTTCCCAATCGTGGTAAATTACCTGATCTTTGCCTTTTGACCAAATATAAGGAGGCGTGGTTTTAAAGACAGATCTAATTTTTGCTCCAATGCGGCTAATATCAGCTTGAGTGATCAATTGTAAATCTTGCCGTTTTTCTGCCATTGCTGGATTGTCTGTATAACCCATAAATCGAAAAGATTTTTCCCCTGTAACTGTTTGATTTTTTGTTGACAAAGCTTTGTCAATTCCTTTGAAATATAAAGTAATTTCGGGAATACCGGAGTATCTAATTACGTCGCTAGTAATAAGTTGTTCTTGGGTTTTAGCAGTTCCTTGATATTCGTATCTGATAATTTGATCGACAATCATATTGTCAGTGCCACCCATAATTACCGAGTCAGTCTCATTGTTACTGTCTTTCCAGTATTCAATTTCTCGCCAACCCTGCCTACGCCGTATTTCTTGCGGTGTAAGATCTTTAAATTTCGGCAATGCACCCGGTTTACGCCATTGGTTTTCACCTAGTAACGGATAGTTAGACGTTTCGCGATTAGCATTAGACAACGGAAAACCTAGGCGCCATTGAGCAAACCATTCGTCAAAATCAATACGATCGCGTTCTAGTAAATCGTAAGTCGCTAAAAATAACGAACCGTTAGCCGCTATATTTTCTTCTCTGCCTGACAGTGTGTAAATTTCTTCATCAATCTTTCGATTGGGTTTAATTTGTACAATTCGATACGGCCACTTACTTTCAGTTGGCGAAATTAAACTTTTTAATTTTTCTTCCCACGCGCTCATAATAATTTACCCAAACGCCGTAGACATTACAAAAAGTGCTTCTGTACACGAATCAACAAATTCTTCCCACAAATTTTCATAATAAGCTTTTATACCTTCATCAGGTATTGTTTCTATTTTTTCCTCAACCGCACTGTTTATTGTCCAAGGCTTTGAGTTTTTCTCTCCCCATTTATCTATTATGTTAGCCAAACTCGGAGAAAATTGACGAACAAATGGACTTTGACTTTTAATAACTTTTCTGACATTTTTGTATATTTGAGTAAATCCAATTTTTTTGGCTACGTTTACCGTACCCATAATCATGCTTTTAACCTGTGGCATTATTTCTTCGTAAAGTTCTTTATCTACTTCTGCAATTGCCGCCAACTTTGCAGGATTAATCCGAACTACCGCAGCTCCTGGAACAATGCCACACAAAGCGCTACCAAGTATAGAGCCAGCACTAGCACCGGCAATTCCCCACAAACTGTTCTGGGCCGATGTAACCTGATTGTCTAGCTCTTCATCAGTTGCTTGAAAATTGAAATTTAACAGTTTGACAACACCGCCGGTACACCAGCGAATTAGCGCGCCGGTAGTGACACCAGCTAGCCAACGAGTTGCCAGTGCTCCCGGCGCTCCAAGCGTGGCAAGTAGACGCCCGCCGATCGCCCGCAACCCGGCTGCCGCACCTGCTCGCGCTGCCCCCATTAATCCGAGCGATCGCACTGCACCGATTACTCGCCCCACTGTTCCAGCCACACCCAATACAAGTCGGCCACCAAAATACATCGCAGTACCGCCAAGGATTGCACCAGCCGTAGCTCCTAGCGGATCGTCTTGATACCAGTCGCCAAATTTTACGTCGCCGATTTGGAAATTAGCGATCGCGTCGCCAATTTTGGCGGCAATATTTCCGAAAAAATCACTAATTCCCTGCACCCACGATTTAGATGCAGTGCCATTGTACAAATCCGAAGCTGTTTCGCCGTCTGTGATAATCATATTTAATTCGCTTTGTTGATTTTTGCTTCTAGCTCATCTAAGCGTCTTACAATTTTTTCGTAAGAGTTAACTAACCCATAAGTCTCTACGGCTTGCTTACAAGTAAAATCCATTAGTGCTTGTAAGTGTTCCTCTATATCATACTCTTCATTTTGATCAAGTTGAATGTATGTTTCTCCGGCCGAATTCTGTAAAATTTTCATAATTAGTCCGCTTTTGGCTCCTTAGTGTCGATCTCTCGAATTCGAGGATTTTCGGTAGTCGGTCTGCTATAAGGCTGCAGCGGATCGGATTCGGGGAATCGCAGACTTTGAGATTCAGGTGAATCTGTATAGCCTAATTCTGCTGAAGTAATCCACTTGTCTAGGTCGCCAATACCCAAGGCGCCAGCAACATCTCGCCGCAGTAAAAATGAAGTTACTTTTTGAGCTAGACTCGCAGCCGAAACGACTCGATCGATTGCCGATTCTGAAACTCGTTCAGAAACAGCAGCACTAGCAGCGCTTGAATGTTTTAACAATTCTAGCAAAGATTCATTTAAAGTTTTAGGTTCATCACACTCTACAATATCTACATCAACAATTGTATTTTGAAGAACGTTAGGCGCAAGTGCTTCTATATCAGCTTCTTTGTTAGAATCGATCGAAGGAGTCATTGGAACGCCGTCAATAAATCCCAAGCCCGCTAATACGTTGTCTGTAATACTGCTAGACATTCCCGCAAAGGGATTAAAAGGCATAGGAACTTTAGCGGTTGTTTTGTTAACCTTAAAATCTAAGTATTCGACAATTGCGTCCAACATAGCGTTATTTTGAACGGTTAATTGGTGCATTTGGCACATTTGAAATGCTTGACGCAAATCAAAATTACTTCCTAGGTCGCCGTCGCCTTCCATGTCAATTAAATATTGAAACAGTTCCCTGAAAACATCGGCTTGCGAGTGAAACTCTAACACAACTGGCTGGTCGCCTTTGATTGCAGGGTCGGCATCCTTGACTTTGACTTTCACTGGCCAGTAGCCGCGATGCTTGTCGTCGGAGCGCACCATCAACTCGATTAAGTGAATAAGATTGCCTACCCGCTCTTGACCTTTTGCACCTGGATAAATCCAACGCTTGGGAATTGAACTGTCTTTTAATTCAGCAATAGGCAAAATCCGTTCGAGGCGGTTGCCCATTTCAACAACGTAACGTATTGCGTCAGTCAGACTGCGAACTTCAAGGCGTTTTTCTTTAATAATTCCGTCATCTGTATTTAGCCAGAAATCATTAGGATCGGGGTAAGCAAAATCTGGGTTTTTTCCTGAAAGCCATGATAAAGCATTGCCCTCAGACTGTCGAAGTTTTCCTTCTGAATCTTTAATAAATTCTTTTGTGCCTAGGACTCGCTCTAATCTTTCGGCTTGCGAACCCATTATGAATAATAATTCACTAATATTTTTTACAAGTATTTTGTCTCCTTTTTTAGCAAGCGGATCTAACCAAACCTTGGGAACCTCAAAAGGGAAAGCCATTTGCTCGCCCTGAAATTTTTCGCCTTTTGGAGTAACTTCTGCAAATTGATTAAGATACTCCATTCCAGAAATTGGGGTAACGCCGAGATGCCGATGCTGCATGAGCAACATCAGCATCAAAGCTTTGCAACATTTGTCATCCATTTTTTTCTTGGTTGGTTTCTTGGTTGGTAATGGGTTGGGAACGGAGGGGGATAAAGGGGCACCGGGGGGGGATAAAGGGGCAGGAGGAAAACATTGATTTCTTGTATTTTCTGGCACAATAAAATAATCTAGTTCAGTGCCAATACTATAGGTAAAAAAGGCGTCAAACCAATCTGAAAGCGAATTTTTAATTTCATCGTCCCAAACCCAGTCATCGTATTCTGACGCCCAACTTTTAATTGTTTGATTAGTAAATTGCCCTGTGGTGCTACTTTTTACTCGCCTTGGTTTCAGGCAAATACCTTCTCTGCCTGTTGGGTATGGATTTTCCCAATCCGTGTCAAAGAAGTTGACTAAAGTTACGCATACAACTCCACAAGGTGACGTTAACATAGCGGCATCAATTTGGCCGGGAGCCAGAGCGCCTGGAGGGAGAGTAGTTGAAGGGGAAGGATCGCGAATTTCTTTTGGCTGCTTGGGCTCGCACACGTCTTTCCCGTAAGTATGCGAAAATGGCCCCGCGCTTACGGTCACATACTGAAAGCAGCCACCTTCGCCTTTCTCGTTGGCATCTGTACCGATGTCGATCGAAACCCCAATCGGCCCTGCCCCAATTCCAATTCCTACTTGCGCCCCCTTAATAGCGCCACCCTCGCCTAGATTTATTCCACCGCGAGCAGATATTGGTCCGCCGATCGGAACACTGGCAGTAACATTTAAACCGCCACCAGCAGACTTACCAACTTCAAGCCCGATCGGCGATCGCCCCACAGGCTTCGTATCAAGCAACCCGCCTGCCGGCGATCGACTGCCACGTGGAATTTCCGTCTCAAGATTCACCACATCCGTCACATCACTAGGCTCCTCAAAATCTTCTCCGGGGTTAAACCCTGAAGAGGTACCCCAGCTTGAGCCAATTTGTGTGGTTGTCGTTGGGCGGGTTCTCATTAATAGGAAATAAATATAAAACAAGTTACACTAATATCCTAGAAGTATAGCAAGATTTTATGGCAGCTTTCACGAACGGAACTGGAGGGACAATCTCCGGAGTAACAACTCTGGAAGACTGGACTTTCGCTTTAATCAATTTCCTAAGAATTCAGCAAGGTATCCCTGCCAGAAACCCAAACAACTTGAGGTATCTGACAATCACTGAAAACACCGAAGGGGCTATCTCAGGATCTTTTAGCTGCCCTGTTAATGTCGCTGGAGGGACTGCCGGCGCAGTCACTGTTACCGCCTCCAGCTATTTGACGGGAGTGACATACACCCCCCCAACAGGAGGAGACAGCACCGCAACAAACGAGGTGCAGGCGCTCATTGACGCTGTTCGTCGTCAAAAAGCCCTAGAACTCGACTCAAGTAAAAACCCTACAAATGCCAACTATTTGAACTGGAGTTTGACAATGGGAACTACGGGAGTTGCGAACACAAATGCAACGATCGGTCTGTCTTTTAGCGCTCTACCGGCCGACATGACTCAAGCGACGAATGGGTCTGTTACGAGCGAAGGGCGCACTTATTTGACATGAAAAATACAGGAACGTTTGTCAAGACTGTTCTGCCTGCGGATGCCAACAACATTGTTGGCTTGATTGACTTTAACCAGGTGCTTAGCCAGTATCGACAATTTGAGGCAAATGCTGTAGTCGAACACGCAATAGTCCTCGAAGATTTCCAGGTAAAAGTCGGGCTGTTTTCTCTTTTAGAGGCGGGCTGGCCTGAAACAAACGCCCTGAGCAGCGATGCAGATAAGGAAGCTAAATTCGCAAAAATTCAGAAAGAAGGACAAAAAATATATTTAGGGGTTTACGTTGCTTACGGCAACGGCCCCTGGACAAAAAGAGGAGAAGAAATACTTCAGAATAAAAATTCACTGGAACAACCGTGGGCATTAATGGCTCCATTCTTCAGTACAAATGAAACAGCTTTAATTGACGAAGATTTAAAAATTGGAGTCCGAATAGAGCCGAAAGCCCAGGGAAATGGAGGATTAAAAGGGGGAGATTATCTTACTTTTTTTGGATCTTGGAGAAAAGTCACAGGTATTAAAAACAGAGAAACGCTAATAAACCCACAACCACCGGTAACAAAACAAAGTGCAAACAACATATCTAACAGCGGAACGACAACAAGTTTCCCGTTGACAACATCACCGACCACGATCGTGAACGAGCGTCAACAACAAAATCGGCGTGGGTTGGTAGTGTACAACAACGGGTCGGCTAACGCTTTATTCAATTACGGGACAAGCGTTTCCACTACAAACTTTATCGTCGAAATACTGCCAACTGGTTACTTTGCAGATCCTACGGGATGGCAAGGTCCGGCAGTGGCGAGAGCCACCAATAGTCCAACCAAAATCAACGTCGCCGAAATCATAATAATATGAGGTTAAACAACCCCATCAACGAACCTCAGATCCCTCCGGTAATCGCCCGGGTACAGTTGCCCCTGGGTTTCTTAAAGTCGTAGGCGTGAGGTTGCAATGAGGTGTCAAACTCGATATTTTTATTTACCTCCATTAATTAACCGATCGTACTCAGCCTCAGCAGCCTTGTATTTAGGGCTGCCACCCTTGGACACCCCCCACACTTCAAGGATTATCTTGGCTTTGCCCCAGCCTTTTGCCTTCAATTGCAGCGCTCGTTCAGCGCGTTCTGATTCCTCGTTTAAAGCGCCGTTCTGACCGTTCTCAGCTAGCTGTTTGATTTCAGGTTTTGGTGAACGTTCTACATCGGCGTCAGGCAGTGCCAGAGCGCGTTCTAACGCTTCTACAGGGTTCAGAATTTGTTCTGCTTCCTGCTGTCTTTGCTGCTGGGAAATATAGGCAGATGTCGCTATTTCATCGACCACATCAGCAGTGATGGCGCGAGTCTTGATTTCCTCGATTTCGTTCTGTTGGGCTTGCTCTCGGGCAATGTTGCCAGCCGTGACAGCGCAAGCAATCGCAGCACAGAGTGTCAGCCCTTGCATAGATTTATGCCAGCCGATACGCTTGTCGAGCGCAGTCAAAGGAACCAGCCAGAGTGCCACAGCAGCGCCAGAAAGTACGAACATTTTTAGCTGCATAAGAAAACTCCCGCACCGATCGCTCCTGCTGCCAACAGAGCCAGTAAAAATGCCTGCAAGCTGGAAACGGAAATTTTTAGCAGGCTGCTGACTGAGAAATCTAGGAGCCAGCACAAGCCCCAAACTGTAAAGGCTGCTGCTGTCAAAAAGGCGATCGCTCTAAATGCAATCGGGTGCAAACTCGCTATCCATCCCAAAAAGGAGGAAGCGATGCACCCAGCGACAAAATAGTTTGCCAGATACATCGCTCGCATTATTCCGCCCCTCCTGTCAGCTTGGATTTAATCTCATCAATGCGAGTCCTGGCGTCGGAGTCCGCTTTGTCGATGCCTAGTCCGAGGCGAGCATAGCCGGGGCGAAGTCCGTGCAGTTTCTTCGCTAACCCAGTATCAGCGCGCTTCTTGCCCAGTTCGTTTTGTGCCATCGCGCCCTCATATTTACGGTGCTGCTGATGTACAGTTTTATCGGCCGCTTCAATCTTGGTCAAAGCTTTGTAAGCGCGCTTGGATTGTCGAGCGCCGTCTGTTTTCTCCTTTGCTAAGCCCTTCATAGCGTCCGCTTCTTCCTTTGTGAAATATCGCGGGTCTGGCACAACGGGAACAGAGCGGATGCTTGAAAAATTACCGGGAGTGTTTGGGGTAATTACTCCGGCGTCAGTCTGTGCCAAAACTTTTGATTTGTCAATTGCATGGCTGCCATCGTTGCTGGCTGAAAGTTTGCCAGCAGCAGTTTGACCGCCACCAAATAAGCGCAGTTGTAAGCTCATAATTTTGTCCCGATTTGAATGTTGATGCGAACTGGGGGGAATAGATTAAGAGGATTGATTTGTCGCCACAAACTCATTGCCAGCACGAACACCCCCGCCGATGTGAGTAAAAGTGCGATGAGTTGAGGGAAGTCAACCCAGTCTAAAAAATTGGTTGAGTTCTGGGGAGTGAAATTGCACATCGGAAAAGAAGCATCGTTAGTCCAATCACCTGTGTCAAGCGATTGAGTCTTGCTGTCTACACTTCTGTTTACACTGTCTACAACCTGCGAAGGAATGCCGTAGGTTTCCAGCAGCGCTTCCCATGTAGCAGTTTTGCTGAGCTTGCCGAACTGCTTGGCGTCTTCGCTGGTGAAACCGCTGTCAAAGGCGATCGCCTTGAGCCGATCGATTCGTCGGTAATTCATGTGTCACCTACGTGGTAATAGGTCATCACTCCCTCCTAATTCCGTTGCTCGCAGTTGAGCTAAGATTTCGTCACGAGCCCGTTGTTCGGCTTGATAGATGTTGAGGGCTCTCGCAGCTCCGCGATTTTCGGCTGCAATAATTTCAGAATTATTCAACCCAGAGGTTCGGTGTTTTGAGGCTTTAGTCTGAGCAGCAATTCGTTCTAATGTCTCCCGGACATCCTGTGCTAACGAGGCTGAGGCGAAAGCAGAATTTTGGTTCAATTCCGCAATCCGCCGATCCAAGTCAGGAGTGTGTTCGGTGATTGTGAGTGCAGTCGTTTCCACGGAGGAAGGCTGAATCAAATTTTGTTTCAAGCGATCGAATGCAACTCGATCGCCACTCTTCAATGCGCGAATCAGAGCGATCGCAGTTTGCGAGTATTCTGTAGCCCTTGCGCGACCTCGCCGAATAGCCGATTCAGGAACACCGTGAACATTGAGCAGTTCCTCTACGACATTTCTGAAAGGTGTTTTTTCGAGTTTCAGCCGGTGCCGCGCCTCTGCCACCGAGAACCAATAAATCGATTCAAATCGATTCGGAATCGATTTGGAATCGACCCCAACGTCGAACCCTTTGACATCAATGATTTCATCGTTTTCTGATTTCACATCTCTACATTCGTAAGTGAAATCGATTTGAATCGATTTGAATCGATTTGAATCGATAAATCAACAATAGTAGGTAATAAAACATAGAGGTACTAGCCACCGACTAATTATTAGTCAGTGACTAAAATAGGTGCGAATCGATTTAAATTCACACAAAAAAGCCCTCTCCAATCAAGGAAAGGGCTGCGACTATTTAATTAGGCATTAGACGCGAGTCAATCGTCATCCTTCCAGCAGTTCCAGCGTCCTTTTTTAAGGTGAGGTTCATCACCGGGGAGAGCTAGCCTGAGAATATCCAGCCTGTCCATCCGTCGCCAATCTTCAGGGCTAATAGTAGCTGCATAAGCGTCGTAAAACAAGCGACGCTTCTCGGCAATACTTAGCGGTGGCTCTCCAAAGGAATCTCGGAAGAAATCCATCAGGGCCATCTTGGTTAAAGCCAACTGAAGAGCTAAAGCAGCTTTTTTCTTTTGTTGGACACCATAAACAATACAAATATTGAAAGAGTCCAAACCAATAGTACCGACAGTTGTTGTACCACCTTGAGGACGCTCTACCGTTGCTTCGCTCGTGTAAGCGTCGAAACCATACCCCTGTAAAGTTTTCAGGGTTTTTCCTTCGGTTGTGGTAAGCGTCCGATAAAGCCAGTTTGGAGCAAAACCCAAGACTCTACTGGTTCCCTCTAATCCCACTCGAAACTCACCGCTAGGCATTCTGTAGCCCTCTACTTCCAGTCCATCAAAAAACCTCACCGTGGCTCTTTCTGCTCTAATCGGTTCACTACCATCAATATTAGACATTTGGCAAAGTAAAATTAATTTGAATCGATAAGCCAACAATAACGAATAACAAAATATCTGGGTACTGGGCAGTGCCCAATAATTAGGCACTGCCCAAAATAGGTGCGAATCGATTAAATTCACACAAAAAAGCCCTCTCCAATCAAGGAAAGGGCTGCGACCATTTAGTCAGGTATTAAACGCGAGTATATCTCGCCCAGCAATCTTTTTATATAGAGCTTAGGCTCTCGATACTTAGGATCTGATTCGCTCTTTAAATAGTTGTAGAGGCTTTGTAGAGGAATATCAGTTTCGCGTGAAATTTTATAAATTGACCACTGGGTCAACTGTTTAAAAGTTTTCGGATCGAGATGTCGGTGTGATATATTTTGCATATCGCCTGCCTGGTTTACAAAGGTGATCGGCTCCTGACTGTTCTTGCAGTGCAGGAGCTTTTTAATGAATGAGCGATCGCACTTGAAGACAAACACGATCGCACTAGACAGATAGGGAGAATGTGTCCGTCGGCCCGGACTGCCACACCACTAAGGCAGGTGCCGCCATCAAAACTTAGAAGGGGATAGGGTCATAAGCCTCAGAGTCAGAATTCATAGAATCTTTCTCTGAGACTGGGGGCTTTGGGGTTATCGTCTCTTGCACCTCACGCTTCACTTCGTTATGGAATCGAACTGCCAAAAGAGTTGTTAATTTGACTGCTGCTTCTGCGAGCCTAGGGTATTCTTCGAGTTCGTACTTGCCCGAACCAATCATTGCCGACAGTAGTTGCGTTGCTACAACCTCACCATGAGGCTGCGGGTAATTTGGATAGTCAAAATAGTCACGGATTGCCAGCTTTTCTTCGGATGTAAATTCTTCCATTTGTGTACCTCAACTCACAAGCGCCATTTACGATCGCCCATATCCCAGCGATACCCCATGCTTTTGAGGTTCGCATACAACACCAACCGATCCAAACCCTTGCATCCTGGGAGGATGACCAGAGCCTGTTCGTATTTCTTGAGCTTGATTTTAGGCATAGGTAAAAATCTTGAATCTGACACCCGAAAACCAAAAGTGTCCGAAATTTCGGACACTTTCTGAATTATTGAGCTGGTTGCTAGATTATTTTCACTCTGGTCAAGTCGAAAATAATACCGACCTGCCTCGAACGAAACCCTTACTGAATAAGGGTTTAATAAAGAAGTCCAATATATTGGACTTTTTGGAAGGTGAAAGCTATTTTTCGGTGAGATAAGCCACCAACTCTGGAATGTCACCGGCGCGCTGCCACTCCGATTCCCCACGTCGCACTTTGGTTCGATCGGTAATTTGTTGGATATCAAGGAGCTGCAATTTGGTATACGGCCCTTCAGCGTTACCGCTGCGAAAGACATACCATTCGGGAACTTCAGGAGTTGGTACTGTCGGTCTCGCAGTTTTCATCCGGCTCATTCCAGATTCGGCTCTGAGCTGATTAAGTTCTTGGTCTACCGGATCGGGAGCAGGTAGGTTTTTAGTGGCAGGCGATCGCCTTTTTGTCGGCTCCTGGGCTTTGGCTTTGGCGGCTGATTTTACTGCCCGTCGGTGCCGCGCCCACAAATCGTATTGATAAATGTAAGCAGCGGTCACTGGCAAGGATGCCAGCGCTATACCTATTTTCCAGAGAGACTCTTGCCGATGGGATGGGTCGGAGATAAAAAGTGCAGCAATAAACAGAGAAGCCATGAAGGCAAAGAACAGACAAACAAAAGCGTTTAGCCCTTCTCTCCAGTGTCGCCACGCTCCCAAACACCTCCTGTCTGCAAACCACTGACGAATATATCCTGGTGTCTGGCTAGGAAGGTTTGTCACCAACACTTCCAGGGTTCCAGACACTAAGAAATGAAAAAACGTGAACAAAAAAGGCTGCACAAGCCAAGCAAAACCCAGCAGTATAAAAAAATCACCATTGTTGGTGACTTCCGGGAGACCGCTCACAACAATAAAGCTAAAACTCTTGGAGAGCAAAAAACCCCTCAACCATGAGATAGGATAAGGGAACCACGCGGGCCACAATGGAATTTTCATAAATCTAAAGTTTGGGACTATTTGACGGATATCAATATTGTCCCATCGACCCGATAGTTTAGAGGTCAGCCTCTCCGACTTAACAGCCGGGGAGGCTGAACTATTTACAAAATTCAGTGCAGCCAAGTTAATAGCCCGGAGGCTTAACTATTGAGTTTTCAAGGTTCTGTTCAGCAGGCAAAAACTTTTCCGGTGCCTTAACAAACTCATGAAGCTTTTCAGGTGGAACTCCACAGATTTGACACAAGGCAAGCCATTGCATCCCACTAAGTGCCAGTTTTTCCCAGCCTTCCCTCCCCTCTCTAGCTCTTCTACGAAGGGTACTAGCCGACACTTCTTGCCCAGAAATATGGGAGATAGCGCCAGCTAGCCGTTCATGAGAAAAGCCTGTTTTTTGAAGAAAGGTTGTCAAAGGGAAATCTCCTAACGTCGGTTGACTTTTTATGTCATGAGCCATATCAATATCTAGTCAATTTGACGGGATATCAATATTTTCCCACCAGACCGACGGCTCAGACATCTGCCTCTTAGACATCAGCCTCTCCGACTTAACGGCCGGGGAGGCTGAACTATTCAGTTTTCAATGTTCGGTTCGCGTGACAAGCATCATCGGGAACACCAGCAAGATCTACTCCCAGTCGCTCAAAGAAAGTCTTTGGGGAAATGTGGCAAATCCTACACATCTTGACAATCTGTTCTGGACTTAGCTTTATTTCATCCAATGGGATCTTTTCGCGAACCCAGCGCTGGTAAGTGGTTCGGGAGATTCCACACTGAACCACAAATTCATCTTGAGACAGCTCAGTAAGTTCAATCCGCAAAACTTCCAAGGGTGAGTTACTCTCCTAAGTCTGATATGGTTGATTTTTTCTTTTCCTTGTCATGGCTCTGGGACTGGTAGAGTGTCACCATTTTCCCAGAACTCAGCAATTGCATCAGCATTTCCAGATGTAGTAGTCCGGGAAGGCTGAATTATTTAGTTTTCAATGTTCAAACGCACGGATTTATTCGCAGAAGCCTCAGCCAACTCAGAAAGGGAACATTGCAATATAGAGCAAGTGGCAAGCGTTTCTTCAGGCGTAAATCGCGGCTTATGCCTTCCCGTTTCCCAATCTGAGACAGATTTTTTGGTGACTTTTCTTGAACTTCCAAGACGTTTAAAAGCTGCCGACAGAAGAGCTGCAAACTCTTCTTGAGTAACATCAATATTTTTCCGCAAAGACATGAGCGTTAACGGAAGATTGGAACCGCTTTTCGTAACTTGTGTTGATATAGTCACGTCATATAACTTGACGTGTACACTTTGATGTGTATAATCAATTTATAACACGGCAACGTGTACACGTCAACCTCCAGGTAGACAACAGTAAATTAGGCAGGTCTAGATTCGTCCCCAGACCTGCCTACATCAAATATAAAGGTTGCTCAAAAACTAATAACACCAAGCGGATAGCCGTGTAAGCCCTGCGGGCTTCGGCGTCGCTAGGGATATCGCTTGAGAGCTTTTCCTTCTTGTATCCCAATTTTTGAGATACGAGCCTAGGGTATTCCCCCCGCAGGGATGTCACCCCTCACCAGACAGCATATGTACCAGCAAACTTTCATACCAAATCCACACCGAGGCAGCGGCCGATAACTTTCTCACCAAGTGAAAGTTTGTGACGAACCGTCACCCCCCCCGGAAGCGGTCGCAGAGATTCTCTCTTTATCCAGGAGGTGATGCCTATTCAGCAGCAGCAATAACAGCTTTCTCATGCACCTGAATTTTTTCTATCCCAGCGATCGCTCTTGCTTGTGGGCGATCGCTTCCCTCTCACCTCAAGGATAAAAATGCAAATCGACCCGACTTTCGACCCAGAAGGCAACGAGCTCAAACAACAAATCATTGAGCAACGCGCATCACTCAAACTCCTCAGAGTTTTGATTAATGAGTTGGATTGGCCTCACAAAATCGCAGTGGCTCAAATTGCTTGCAATCAGATGGCAGGCAACCCATCAAATCAACTCATCCAGTTAAGGCCTATAGGTGACAGATTCGACGACCAACTCCAGGCGGCATTCGTACTACTGGGTTCACTTCCACTAGAAACCCTTGCTGAAATCACCATCGAAATCTTAGAAGAACCCAGAGACCGCAACGAATAATCGTACCAGCAAACTTTCAGACCAAATCCACACCGAGGCAGTGGCCGATAACAACTTCTCACACCAAAGAGAGGAGATGCCTATGAAGCATTAGCCCAAATCCGAACAGCCTTATCTCATTCGCTCCCGGCGATCGCACTTCTCACCCAGCGATCGCCTTTCTCCAACCCCTAACAGCCTATCCACCAAAAATCAGCTAGACACATGAACACAGGTCGAGCCATTGCCAACCACATCGCTCTCAACAAAATCAGAAAAAACGACATCTTAGAAATCCTCAAAGACGGCCCTAAAACGGCCTATAAAATCTCTCTTGAGATGCCAGAAGTCTGTTCGCAAAGTACCGTCTTGTGCCACTTGTATGAATTGAAATATGAATTGAAAGCAGCCGGGAGAGTAAAAAATTTTGGAGGCTTATGGAAAGTCAAAACATGAAATTCCAAGTTGGCGACAAAGTAACGCGAACAAACGATGGATGGAGAATCGGAACAATCGTTGAAATTTGCCAAGACAAAGGAATAGCTTTAGTCCTCTGGAAACAAAGGCACTCAAGAGTTCCCCTCAGTTCCCTAAAACTCGCAGCACACGGAAACTAAATGCAGCAACTAGAAAAAGACATCCTTTATCTCTACGAAATCAAATCACGGTTAGCCGAGCTGAGGGAGAGTATCCCTTCGCCACCCGAGGGCGAGTTCGACGGAGACAAAGACATTGCCTGCACAAAAGGATACGAACACGCAGAACTATTAATCAGAAATCTCCGCGCTATCCAAAGATATTTAAGAGGTCAACATGGTAATGACAACCAGCAAACCAGCACCGCCACGCCCTGCCGACATGACGCGAGAGGAAGCGGAAACACTGACCCAACAGATTAAGGGAAACTTTGACAGCCTCGGCAATATGTTGCTCGCCGCTCGCGATCGTAAAGCTTACAAAGTGCTCGGCTATCGCTCGTTTGAAAGTTACTGCAAAACCGAGTTTGGTAAATCGAGCAGCACGGCTTACCAGGCAATCGAAGATGTAAAAATTCGCTCCCAATTAGAAGCCCGCATCTCCGAAAATTATGGCGAAGAAGTCACCCTCAAGTTTCCATCCTCACACCTAAGACCTTTAAAAGCTGTAGAGGACATTGACGATAAATTAAGAGTGATTGAGTATGCTCAAAAATTGGCAGAAAGCGAAGGCAAAAAGGCCACCAAACAGCATCTAGAAATAGCAATATTTGAGATTTCCGGCAAGCGATCGGAGGATTTCAAAAACGCAATTCAAAAATTAGGATTTACTAAAGGGGTACAAGTTGAAACACTATCAGCCCTTAAGAAGGACAGAGGCATTGTAACTAACATTGACAAAGCTGGGCTGATCTACGTAGAGCTTTATTACGGGAACAATAAATCCGTTCCTTTCCGCGCAACGGAATTAAGAATTTTAACCAATGAGGAAAAACCTGCTAACCCGTTAGAAGCCAGCATCACCAGCAAAGGTGACAGAGTATTGATTTTCGCAGAGGGTCTGCAAGGTAAAAAGGGAACAATTTATTCCTGGAAAGAAGGCAAAACCGCACTGGTAAAAATTGATGGGCGAGACAACGATAGCCCACATCTCATCGCCTATGCAGAGATGGAAACGATAAAAAAAACCGCACCAAAAAACGCCACTTGGGACACAGAATTGATATGGGATTTTGGGAAAAATACCTATTACTTTTCTCCAGAACAAGGAACGATATACAGCCATAAATGGCCACACGATCTGTCTATACAAACCCCTCCCAATCCCAAAGAAAATAATCCTGCTGAATTCATTCAAAACTGGGAGGAAAAATCCGTAACTGGCTTACTCGAATCTTACATGACCCCAGCCAGAGCAAAGACTCTAGCACTCGCACAGGCGATCGAACTCCCAGAGGAAGAAGGTAAGAAATTTGCCGCCGATTTAATTGCCAGCTTAAGCCAATTGTTTCCGCAGCCTCCCAGCAATGCAGAATCATTACTTCAAGAAAATGAGCGACTGCGAGAGCAAATTGCCGAAGCAGAAGCAGCCATTCGCGCAATGGTATCAGCCAGCCGCGCATCAGCATCTTTAGAAATAGAAATTCCAGAGCCAGCCGAGGCGGAACTCTACTTTTTGCCTGGAGGTTATCCTGAGGCGGAAGCTGCACCGGGCAACGATTTCTTACTAGAAAATGACCCCGAAACCTCAAGCCCAGGGGAAGCTGCACCGGGCAAGGAATTCTTACTAGAAAATGACCCCGAAACCTCAAGCCTTTGGGGCGTAGCAGAACAAGCTAATTTAGTAAAACGTATTGATTATTGGAAGCAACTCCTTGAAACAAAACATTTCGTTCCTATACCTTATAGACTTGATGGATTTTTCAAAGGATCGTGGAGAGGATGGAAATTCTTTTTTCACCCTCGAAATAGTGGATTAACAATAATTGACCTCGCAAACGACAAAAAAGAAATGTTCACACGTTGCGTTGAGGGAGACGAAGACGAAACCATTCAATGGGTGAAAGCGCTTATAAATCAAATTGAGGATTTTAGCCCCGGTCAGCTTTCACTAAACTTACAGCCTGTAAAGAACATAACTTCCTCCGTCGAGATTGCAGCAGAATTGCCACCAGATATCTCAAGTCAGATACCTAGGATTCGCAATAAGCTTTTTAGCTTAATAGAGAAATACGAACAATCTAAAAGGTTTGCTTCCAAAAGGAAGGAGATAGAGAATCTCGACGGAAATATAAAAAGTGTGCAGGAAAGGCTCAAAGAACTAGAAAAATTTGAGCACTTGAGAATTGGACATACGATCTGCCACCAACGGCGACCGATGATTCTAGGTAAAATCATCGGATTTGATTTCTCCCAAGGTGAAATGCCGATAGTGTGGGTCAAATATTTCAAAGAGGGCGAGCTTGAAAAAACGCCAACCTCTGAATTGGTCAGCATGATTTTCACCGTAAATACATAGATAAAAAATCATGCAAAAACTAGGCAGACCGTTATCTAAAGATTGGATTTCCACCTCCGATGCCGCTAGGGAATTAGGTATTAGCCGAAGCCATTTGTTCAATTTAAAAACTGATGGCACATTCAAGCGTGGCAAACATTTTAGAGATGTTCGGCGAACGAACGCGGCGCGGGCAACTTATAAATGGCATTTGCCAAATCTCCAAAAAACCTTAGATTTAGGGCCGGAGATTCGCTAGCAATGCTGCAAACCTTGACCGCCAGTGAATCTTTGCTAACACTCCCCGCCGACTGGATTTTAGAGCCAGTTGTCGGCAAACGACCCATCCGAAAAAACTGGACAAAGACGGATCTCGATCGCCTCTCATGCCTTGCAGAATTAGAGAGCGGTAGAGCTACTGGCTTAGGCTTGAAGCTGGGCAACGGGCTGTTGGCGATTGACATCGACGGCGACTCTGCCTGGGAATTATTAAAAAAATTAGCAGGCAGCAACGGCATCACTGCTTTCTCCGAAACAACTGCATGGACAAGCGGACGCGCCGGCCGCAAGCAATGTCTTTTCTCGGTAGCTGAGGCTGACTGGCCTCGTATAAAAAAAATACGCATCAGCACCGGCGTTAGTGGTGATGATGGCGAAGGGGAGTATTTAGAATTTCGTTGGCTCGGTCAGCAGAGCGTGTTACCGCCGAGCATCCACCCTGGCACTGGGAAGCCCTATGAGTGGATCAACAATCCGCTGCAACATCCGCCCACTTTGGCTCCAGAATGGCTGATCGAACTCTCCGAAAATTGGCATAGCGAGTATGCCGGTTATGGGAAACTGGATTTGGTTCGTTTCCCAGTACGATTGTTCAAGCATTTCGGCGGTCTAATGCGGGTGTGGCTGCTGGCGCGGCGCTTCGATATCTCGCGCTGGAAACATCAGGATTCCTCAAAGGGATGTGGCATAGGAAAATTCTCCCTCAAGGCAGCAGCCATAATTTTAAATCTTAAGGCCCCTACCATCCGAGGATTGTTGCGTGACGCCAAGAAAACCGGGTTGATCCGCAATTATAAACAACAGGGAGATTGGGTTAAAGTTTTCTATTCCAGCCTCGAAACAGCGATCGCTCTCACCGACCTAGAGAAACTCGGCCCGATCGCCGCCGTCAAAATTGACGATTTGGCTAATATCCACATCATCGCTACAGAAGTGGAAGCCCAGCATTTGCAACGAGCATCTCTTCATCGCCAACGGCAAGAAGAGATGCAGCAAATAAAAGCCCAGGGTCGGAACCCTGGGCAACCGACGCAGATAATTGCGCCGACAACTCTTCTGCATCCCAGTGAACAACCGGCGCAGGTACTTGCAAGGAGTGATCGGTTCATTTATGTTAAGCCGGGATTCCGCCCCTACGGCGGAAGTCAGAAGGCGATCGCACAGTTGAGGGGAATATCTCCCTCGACTGCTAGCCGCCACCTCTCAAATAGATACAGGCTGGCGGCCTCTCCAGTGCGAGGTTTTCGTGAGGAGTTGCCGCCAATAGTCAAAAAGCAAGTGATGGAAAAGCGACCCAACCTCAAAAATATACCCGAAAAACTATGCCAAGAGGAGGGCTTAGTTTCGATGTTTGGGGAGTGGTGGGAGCCTCATTGCAATGTCTACCTTATAGATCATCGTCTTGTCTCTGCCAGACGGCGAAGGAGTCACATTGAGGCTACAACTGATAAGCGGGATTTATGTTTGAAAACGACCGCGACGCATATCTCAGTGGATAAGTTTTCTTTATCAATTTTACCAATTGAAGAAAAGATTGAAGAAAACAAGTCTTCTTTACCAGAAATTAAGTCAGGTTTACCAGAATTTAAGAAGTGGGGAAAGACTTATAGAGAAGGTTCACCACTAAATTGGAATACTGGCGAACTAAATCTCAAAAGACTCCAGCCAAAATCTAGGCTAAAAAACCGGGACAAGGAAAAGCAAAATTGATCATGGCTCAACAGTAAGCTAAAAGTGTCCGAAATTTCGGACACTTTCGGCAGAGTTTTACCGTACAAAAGAGGAATAAAAAATTCCCATGCTAGTCAGTTGGAGTTCAAAAACTTATGCCTGATGACCTATTACTACCTAAAGTCCAAGAATTCGTAAACAGGTTTGAGTCCGTTTTCGAGGGTGACTGGGGACACACTAGAGAGTGTTTAGACGATATTCCTCGTGACGAAAATTTTTTAAGGTCTACTTCTACCGAATTTTACACTTCCGATCACTGGAATAATTACATCGCCTTGCTTGACGCATACCGTGACCTCAAAGCGTTTATGAAAAGTGAAGGGATACATCCTGATGACTGCAAAAAATGATCTAGAATGTTTAAACAACAAGCAAGAAGAGGAATAATGGGTAAAACAAAACGGCAAAAACAAGTAAACAAGAATCACAGCAAAGGATTGAGGGAAGATCCAAAGATTGAAAGTGGAAAAATTAGCTTAGGAACCTTTATCAACAAATCTGACTTCCCCGCCCTTACACTCCTTGCACAGATTCCAGAATTTGAAAAATCAAAAATAATAGATGCGGAAGTATGTGTAAGTTTTGCTATTGAGGATCTCAAAATCGCAGGTCTAGCATTCGTGTCTGTAAATAAAGATCGAGGGATTGGTGTGGGCATATGTGCTTTTTCTGCAGTACCAGAATTATCAAAAATCGAAACAGACAAGCAAAAGAGCTTATTCCCTTATTTTCGAGAAGAAGTGCAGAGACTTGTAACCGAAGCCTATCAAAAGCTTGAAGCCGAAATCTATCAAACAACATTCCTCAGAGTAAATTAAGGCAAAGCTATTGAGAGGGGGATAATTTTTGCAAGATCCGATCATAAGCTCGTTGTTGCTCGCGCTCATTCAAGGCTAAATGATAAGTCTGAGTGTGAGTAGCGAGACTGTGGCCCATTTGCTTAGCCGCAAGCGAAGCGTCTAAACCAAAGCTCATCGCCCGGATCGCCCAAGCATGGCGAAGATCGTAAGCGCAAAAATCAGCAGGCGACCTGGCAAAAAACTTACAAACGCGATCGCCAAAGTCGGCATGACACGCACCGGTAACAGGCGGTCGCTTAATATGTTGCAAGTCCCACCTCTCCGCCCACTCCGGCCGCAACGGCCAGCACTGCCGATACCCGGTTTTACCTTCAAGCACTTGGGCGATCGGAAACTTGCTCAAGTCCAGGTAAAAAGCTTCATGGTCACGTAAACCGTAAGCAGCGAGAACGCCATAAACCCACTGCCACTGAGGGTTCTCAATTTTGGCAAAGCAAGCCTCGATCTCCTCATCAGTCGGCAAATTCCGGGGCTGAACCTTTGTCGGCGAATAAGTCCCCATCAGCTCGCCCATTTCTAATTCAATCCCTGCAAACTGGGCGAGTTGACGGAAAGCTAAACAGAATCGGCGACGCTGCCGGGTATTTGGTGTGGTTTTTGCGATCGCACTAAGCAACAATTCTGAGGTAATCGGCTCACCAGCGGGGAGAGTTCCAAAAGGGCGCTGATAATCAGTTTTCCAGGTCGTGCCACAAACCGCCGATTGCTTCGCCTCCTCAAATTTCCGAACCCAATCGGCGATCGTCTCGGATTTTTGCTTGGTGTTGCCACCATATAAATCCCAGTCGAACTCCTTGGCATCTCGCAAATACCCTAATCGACGAGCTTCTTTCTCAGCTAAGGATATGCCGGAAGGATTTGCGTGAATACCTAGAGCGATCTGCTGCTGGCAGGGAGATAATTTGCTTGACCCTGGACGAGGGGGTAGCACCGCCTGGAGGTAAAGGCGATCGCCTCTCTGCAGAATAGTCACACCAGTTTTGGCCGCTTTCAGCCGACCGTTCGCCTGATTTATTTTTGGATTTTGCATTGCATTAAAAGTGCATTACTTTTTGCAATCAATTATGCACATTTAAATGCGATTCACAATCTGTAACAAACCCAAAAACCTTGTCACGCAAGCATTTAAGGCTTTTAAAAAATACCATAAATCAAGGCGGCACCCAGATTTGAACTGGGGGTGGAGGTTTTGCAGACCTCTGCCTTACCACTTGGCTATGCCGCCGTCACGTCTGAAAATTGACGTTTTCTTATAGTACACCAAATCTCGAAAATTTTAACATACCTGTCAAAAATTTCGTAAAGCGCAGCTATCCCGATCGCGCCTGGGTTCCCCAAGGGTAGGGAATCGCCCTTTTTTCCCCTATCCCCAAAACCCTTGTGGGAAGGTAATCTAGAACTATAGCAACGACCCGCAACACCAGCCATGACACCCCTTTCTCCCGTACTCGTCGCCCAAATCACCGACACTCACTTGTTTGCAGAGCTCGATCGAGAATGGAAAGGCCTCTCAACAACCCGCACCCTCCAAGCAGTTCTCGATCGCTTGCAACAGATACAGCCGCCGCCCGACTTACTCCTACTCACAGGCGACTTGTCCCAAGACGAAACACCCGAATCCTACCAGCGCCTAGTCTCCCTCATCGCCCCCCTCGGAATTCCCGCCTACTGGATACCTGGGAACCACGACAACATCCCAGTCATAGCAGAAATCTTAAATCAGTCGCCCCTTTCCCCTGAAAAATCATGGATGCTAGGAAACTGGCAATTTCTATTACTTTCGAGTGTGGAAGCCGGATGCGACGGCGGGCGGCTTTCCCCAGAAAGCTTGCATTGGCTCGACTCTCAACTGCAACAAACGGGCGATCGACCTGTTATCATTGCCTTGCACCACCATCCGCTGCCGATCGACTCTGAAATAATGGATGGAATGATGCTGCACAATGCCGATGAATTTTTGGCAATTGTCGATCGATATCCTCAAATCAAAATTGTCCTCTGCGGCCACATTCACCAAGAATTTCACCAACAGCGAAGCGGAGTTTCCTACTTGGGAACGCCCAGTACCTGCCTCCAACTTTTACCCAAAAGCCATGCGATTGTAGTTGACGAAATCCCGCCGGGATTTAGATTGCTTGAATTGGCGATCGACGGTACTTGGAACACCAGAGTTGAGCGAGTTGCCGCACAATCGCCACCCCATTAATATTTTTCGCTTTGCCTAAAATAATTTTTTATCAAATTTACATTCTGTTGTCAATACATCGAAGCGATCGCAACTAATGAGGATGGTTGAGCTGATTTTAGGTGTAACGCCGGTGCTGTTTCTGTCTGGGTTCGGCAGCCGTAACGACTGTCTTAACGGCAAAAAGTAAAAAGCAAGATATCTTTTTACTTTTTGCTTTCATATTTTTGATAACTAAAATCTATCTATAGTTAGGACTAAAGCTCTCTCTCTAGTCATATTTTTCTGCTATGCGATCGTGTATAATGTAATTTTACATAAAAAATTATGAAACTTTCACAAAAAGTTGCCGTTATTACTGGCGGAGGGTCGGGAATTGGTCGTGCAGCAGCAATTTTAATGGCCAAGGAAGGCGCAAAAGTTGCTATTATCAATCGCACTTTAGAAACCGCGCAAGAAACCGTCCGCCAGTTCGTCGATGAAGGAGGCTGCGGGCTAGCTGTTGCAGCAGATGTGGCCGATTCTGTGCAAATGCAACAGGCATTTCAAACCATTTTTGATGAATATCAAAGAATTGATATTGTCTTGGCAAATGCAGGTATTAACGGTGTATGGTCGCCGATAGAAGAGATAGAACCCGAAGAGTGGGACAAGACAATTAATACTAACCTCAGAGGAACATTTTTGGCTGTTAAGTATGCTGTTCCTTATCTGAAAAAACAAGGAGGTTCGATTGTCATTACATCGTCGATTAATGGCACCAGAAGTTTCAAGAAAGTTGGCGCCACAGCTTACTCTTCCAGCAAAGCGGCCCAAGTAGCTTTAGCGAAAATGCTGGCGCTAGAACTTGCTCCCAGCAAAATCAGAGTCAATGTTATCTGTCCGGGCGCGGTGGAGACTGACATTGGGGAGAGTACGGTTAAGCGCAATCTTGATGACATTCCACTCGAGCCTGATGCCATTCAAGACCTGATTCCTTTGACGGATAATACCCCCGGTTCTAGCGAAGAAATCGCCCAATTAGTTTTATTTTTAGTGTCCGATGCGTCCAGCTTTATCACAGGTACTGAAGTGTGGATTGATGGGGGCGGTTCTTTGATTTAAAATCTCTATAGCAGCAATTTAAAGAATGTTGCTACAATTACCCATTACCCATAATTAATGACTGACTATCAAGCAATTTAGTCCGGTGCCCCCGCATTCATCACTAGGCTCAATTCTTCAATTCTTCAATCTAAAATCGATTGACTGACTATCAAGCAATTTGGTCACCAGCCCCCGGATTTATCAGTAGGCTCAATTGTTCAATCGAAAATCGAAAATCGAAAATCTAAAATCGATTGACTGACTATCAAGCAATTTGGTTTGGAACCCCCGGATTGATCACTAGGCTCAATTCTTCAATTCTTCAATTCTTCAATCTAAAATCTAAAATCGATTGGCTCTCCAGTGTTTGACAGCACTTTGCAATGTCTGCGGCAGCCACTTATCGTACTGAGGATAAACAGGCAAACGCTTTACGAGTTGCCATCCCGATGCTGCTAAAATTTCTGTTAAAGTTTGATGTTGCAGGTGAGGATAATCGGGATTAACTTCATCCCGCGGCCCAATTCCTCCCAAATCTCTAGCACCTGCTTCTAAACAAGCCAGCAATATGTCTGGCTGTGCAACTAAATTTGGCGGAATTTGCAGCCTGATTTCAGATGGTAAAATGCTGCGGGCGATCGCAATAACTTCCGGCATTTTTGTAGAATCAAAAACTTCACCGTCCCAACTTTGCTGATTTCCCGGACTGTGTGGCTGGAGAATAACTTCTTGAATGTGATTGTAACGCGAATGAATCCGGGCGATCGCCTTTAATGTCTCAATCCAATCGGCCTCACTTTCCCCAATTCCCAGCAGCAAACCAGTTGTAAACGGAATCTTTAATTTCCCAGCCCATTCTAACTGTTGCAGCCGCAGCGCAGGCACTTTACTCGGTGCGTGCCGGTGAACAGTTTGTAACAAATGTGGGGCAAGCTGTTCTAGCATCAGCCCCATCGATACATTGACCTTTTTTAACTGTGCCATCTCCTCAAAGCTGAGCGGCCCCACATTAGTATGGGGCAAAAATCCCAGAGCAAGTGCGAGTTCGCACAAATCATAAATCCGCTGCAACCAAGCTTTTCGCCGCTGACTGTGAGGGTGTACCTCGCCGCTGAGGATGAGAATTTCAATTACACCTTGAGTTTGCAACAGCAAAAGCTGTTTTTCGGCGGATGGTAGTGACAGCCAAGGACTTTGCAGGGGTTCTGCCCGAAAATTGCAATAGGTGCAGCGGTTAAAACACTCGTAAGTGGGAACCAGAGTATAAGCAGGGCTGTAGGTGACGGTGCGGGACATTCGTTGGGACTTTTATCGATCGGACTTGCGCAACAACATATATCTGTGCAGTGCGAGTTTTGCGGTTGGCGATCGCAACCCTTCATCTATCTTAACACGGACGCCAGTGCCGAATCTCGTTGCCCCGGTAGATTATGAGCATTCTTCTTCTCGTTCGATCGCCCACAAATTCCGCCTTCTGTTTTTAAACTCCCTATACAGCAAGCCTTCTGGCTTTTAATAAGCCTAGCTTATGATAATTATAAGAAAAAATGTGCTTAAAAGTCCTTTACAAACTGAAATAAAAGCTTTATGTTTATTTACATGGCGGAACACAAAGCCGTCACGAACATTGAAAACCAAATAAAGCAATCATAAGCAAATGACAACAACCTTACAGCAACGCGAAAGCGCCAACCTGTGGGAACAGTTTTGCAACTGGGTCACATCCACCGACAACCGCATTTATGTAGGCTGGTTCGGCGTCTTGATGATTCCTACCTTGCTAACTGCCACCATCTGCTACATCATCGCCTTCATCGCTGCTCCTCCAGTGGACATCGACGGCATCCGCGAACCTGTTGCAGGTTCCTTGATGTTCGGTAACAACATCATCACAGGTGCTGTTGTTCCTTCATCTAACGCGATCGGCTTGCACTTCTACCCAATCTGGGAAGCAGCTTCCCTCGATGAGTGGTTGTACAACGGCGGCCCTTACCAATTGGTAGTATTTCACTTCCTGATCGGCATTTTCTGCTACATGGGTCGTGAATGGGAACTGTCTTACCGCTTAGGTATGCGTCCTTGGATCTGCGTCGCTTACTCTGCACCAGTAGCAGCAGCAACCGCAGTATTCTTGATCTACCCTATAGGTCAAGGTTCGTTCTCAGACGGTATGCCCTTGGGTATCTCCGGTACATTCAACTTCATGATCGTGTTCCAAGCTGAGCACAACATCCTGATGCACCCGTTCCACATGTTGGGAGTTGCTGGTGTTTTCGGTGGTAGCTTGTTCTCCGCCATGCACGGTTCTTTGGTAACATCTTCCTTGGTTCGCGAAACAACTGAAACCGAATCTTTGAACTACGGTTACAAATTCGGTCAAGAAGAAGAAACCTACAACATCGTTGCAGCCCACGGCTACTTCGGTCGTTTGATTTTCCAATACGCTTCTTTCAACAACAGCCGTTCTTTGCACTTCTTGTTAGGTGCATGGCCAGTAGTCGGCATCTGGTTTACCGCTTTGGGTATCTCCACGATGGCTTTCAACTTGAACGGTTTCAACTTCAACCAATCGATTATCGACTCGCAAGGTCGCGTCATCAATACTTGGGCTGATGTCATCAACCGCGCTAACTTGGGTATGGAAGTAATGCACGAGCGCAACGCTCACAACTTCCCTCTCGACTTGGCTGCTGGCGAAACAACTCCCGTAGCTTTGGTTGCTCCTTCTATCAACGGCTAAGTTTTAGTCTGAGATTACAAAAAGCGCTCCTAGTAATAGGGGCGCTTTTTGTTTGGGGAAAAATATTTTATAGGCTTTCTTGTGGGGCACAACAGCTTAACTCAGACAGCAGTTAATGTAAAAAAATCTTAATAATTTAACGTTTGAGTTTACATCTTGTTATGCTTAAAATATAAATTTGTGATTTTTTCATATATTTAATTTTAAACAATAGCTTGCCATGCTTATTGAATTCAGTGTCTCTAACTACCGATCATTCAAAGAGAAAGTTACCTTCAGTATGGTAGCTGCGAATATTGTTGCCAAAGATAAGCATCTTGATGAAGCAAATGTCTTTGCCGTTGATGATGAACTCGAACTACTTAAAAGTGCTGCAATATACGGCGCAAATGCAAGTGGAAAAAGTAATCTTGGTAAAGCTTTGAGTTTTATGAAATGGTTTATGGTCAATTCCTCTAAAGAAACTCAAAGTACAGAAAAAATTGGTGTTGAGCGTTTTCGACTAAGTACAGAAACTGAAGATAAACCATCTTTATTTGAAATTGTATTTTTAATAAATAAAAAAAAATATAGATATGGCTTTGAAGTTAACCGAGACAGAGTTATTTCGGAATGGTTATTTTATGTTCCAAAGCAAAGGGAAACTAAACTTTTTGAACGTAACCATCATGATTTCATTGTTTCTAAGACTTACAAAGCCAACGGTATTCAGGAGAAGACAAGGGACAACGCCTTATTTTTATCTGTATCGGCACAGTTCAATGTGAAAATTGCAGAGCAAATATTAGCTTGGCTGACAAACAAACTAAAGATTATTTCTGGCTTGCGCGATGACAACCATCTAATAGATACTGTGCAGCAATGCTTGGCTGAAGACAACAATAAGGAGGAAATTTTACGTTTAATCAGAAAATTGGATTTAGGTATTGATGGGGTTGAAGTACAACAGAGGGAAATCACGTCTGACATTTTGCCAGACATATTTCCAGATGAACTTAAGAAATTTCTCGTTAAAAGTGGCGGTAGTGCAACATCAATTGGTACTTTACATCAAAAATTTGATAGTCACGGGCATCACACATCTATGGAACTCTTTAGCTTAGAGGAACAAGAGTCTGAAGGAACGAAAAAAGTATTTGCTTTGGGAGGCCCACTATTTGACACATTGAGTAACGGCAAAGTGCTTGTAATTGATGAATTTGATGCCAGATTACATCCTTTAATTAATCGGGCTATTGTTGACTTATTTAATTCTACTGATACAAATCCAAATAATGCACAATTTATATTTATGACTCACGATACAAATCTGCTCAGCAATAAAATTTTTCGTAGGGATCAAATATGGTTTACTGAGAAAAATAGACAAGGCGCAACGGCTCTTTATTCTTTGGTTGAATATAATATTCCTAATGATGCCTCCTTTGAAAGCGATTATATCAAGGGTAAATATGGTGCAATTCCATATATTATGAATTTGAATAATTTAATTAGTTGAGCTTTATGGCTAAAAGGGAACAAAAGTCTCGCGGATATTCAACTAGAAAAGTTAACGAGAGGGAAGTCAGGCAGAGATTTTTGATTGTGTGTGAAGCAGAAAAGACAGAACCTAACTACTTTAAGAGTTTTCGTGTTCCAAAGAATGTTATAGATGTTAAGGGGGTTGGAGAGAATCCAAGCAACCTAGTTGAAAGTGCAAGGAGATATAACAGCCTAGAAGATTACGATCAAGTTTGGTGTGTTTTTGATCGTGATAATTGGAAACCACAAGATTTTAATAATGCCATCCAAAATGCTGAGAATCAAAATTTTAAAGTAGCTTATTCTAATGAAGCATTTGAACTCTGGTACGTCCTACATTTTGAATTTCTGAATACGGGGATACCTCGAACTGATTATTGTCATAAATTAACTAATTTGATGGGTAAGAAATATCAAAAAAACAGCGAACACATCTATGATAAATTAATTGATAAGCAAGATATTGCTATTAAAAATTCTAAAAAGCTGCTTAAACAATACCCTCGTCAAAGTCCAGTTCAAGATAATCCGTCAACCACAGTACATTTGTTAGTGGAAGAACTCAATAAATCCATACCCTAATAAGAAATGCTGCTCTTTCGATCGCACTTTCCTGAAAAAGCCAGTTTTTGAAATAACTCCGCAATCGGGAGAGTAAAACCGGGGACGATTTCTTCGCCATCTAGGGATTGAGTAGACTTGAGGAGGCGATCGGGTTCTTGGGACGATCGATAAACTAACACATACCCTTCTTGAGGATGAATCACCCAGACTAAACGCGCCCCATTCTCGAAATATTCTACGAGTTTGTCGTGAATTTCTGCCACTGTATTGCCACGAGAAAGGATTTCTACGCCAAGATCCGGCCCACCTTCTAGGAAGCGATCCGGGAGTTCATCTAGCCCTTGCAGGCGTTCTTTTGCCATGAAGGAAACATCGGGCGATCGCTTATTCCCTGATTTCATCTGGAAAGCGGTGCTGGAATCGAACATCGCGTTTAATTTTATCGTTGATCGCAGTTAAACAAGGGAGCACTCAAAATAATGGCAATATAACCGTGTTTCGCACTCCTATTTCCATATCAATTAGTTCTCCATTCACAATTTCGTAGACGATCGCCCGATCGAGCCGATCGCAAACTTGCCATTGCCAGCGCTCGCTACTTGGGCGATCGCCATTATAATATTGCTCAATGTAGGGTTCAGCTTGACTAACCAGCAAATATTCACAAAAACTAGCAAGAGAGCGATATTTTCTGAACTTTTAACCTCGATCGTAGCCTTCAGTAGATGGCGAAAGAACCTCAACAATCAGTAAAGGATTGAGAATTTCATCCGTGCGATCGCCATTGAATTCTGGTTCGCCATTGACGACCATCAAATCCGCGTAGGTTCCGCACCGATGTTCGGGAATCCAAACCCGCAAATCGCTGTTATACAAGCGAAAATCGGTGTCTCTCAACAAAAAAACCAAGTAAATTAACAAGTTACAGGCGATCGCGCTGTAGACTTCTGAACCTCCTGAGATAGCGAGAATCTCTCCGTTACAGTATTCGTGACGTTCTTCGGCAGTTTCCTCGATCGCCCGCTATTCATCTGGAGTAAAGCGAGTCTTTGTCGGATCTGGAAGATTTGGCGCGTTGGTTTGAGTAATAACCACGATCGCACCTCCTAAATAATTACACCTTAAATAATTAAGACTTACAGTTAGATAGTTTTCCTAACCCAGAGGGGTTTTCCTGGATTCCATTTAAATTCCATAAAAAACTCTCCATACCTTTGTCCGCTTCTGCTTCACAGGCGCTAAATTCTAGCTTTCCTTTTACCTCTCACACTCAACAGCTTTGTAATCGATGTATAATAATGCAAAGCAAAAAGCAGATTAATTACAAAAAATACCACAGTTAAAACCAAGATAAAAAAAGACATAAACGACAGTTGGGAAATCATCGTAAACATCGCAAAAATGATTGAGCAAAGCCCAAAACCGGAAGCAAAAGAACTTAAAAGCAGCAACCGCACCTTAGACATAGTTTAATTTAAAGATTATCAGTAAAAAGCACTATTGGCAGCTACAGATGAGTGCCAAATGATACTTATTACTATATAGCGGAATTGCTCAGTTCCGCCAAAGGCAAAAGGAATGCTTTCCTAAAAAGGTTTGAATTCTACAGAAAAATACACCCCGCGCTCTTGCCCACTTCGATCGCTCGACTTAAGACCAATCGAAGGAATTCCCCCGCCTCCGCGAGCATTCCACCTATCGCCGTACTGCCACCGCAAGCCCAATCCCGCTGACAGCAAAGTATTCGCTTCCAGAGTCGCCCTTGGGCCGCTATTTGTCCAAACCTTGCCAAAATCCGCAAACGGCGTTACCTGCAAAACTCCTTGTTTGTCGCCGGTGCGCGCAATCCGATACCACAACTCGGCTGAACCAAAAATCCCGCTATCGGCCAGCACAGCATCGTGACGGTAGCCCCGCACTTTATCCGAGCCGCCTATACCCAATTGTTCGATCGGCAAAAGTTCACCCACAGCCAACAGCACCTCCGATCGCACCACCATCCGCCTCTTGGGAGCCAACAACCGCACGTACTGCCATGGACCCCGCCACGCCAAAAATTGACTGTCAGGGCCGCTGCTGCTCACCGTAGCGCCAAATGCTCCCACTCCCAGAGTGAAGCGCGATCGCACCGCCAAGACATCTCTCCCCTTTGCTTCTTTGACTCGGACTCACAGCAAATTAAAACCCGCACGAGAACCCGTCGGCAGTTCCGCTGAAATATTTGCGACTTCTGGGCTCGCGTTGCAGCAGTTGCATAGCTGACCGCATCCGCTGTTCGTTCAGCGGGCCTGGCGTTGAATCGGCTAATCGGCTTCTGACTTAGTTAGAATTCAGTCCCCTAGTCCAGACTACATTTATACTTTCTAGCTTGCCTTCTAGCAGTAATATCCTCACAACTGAGCCTGTGAGCGTTTGCGGTCCAATCAGCGCTCCAGATGTGATATAACCTTTGCTGATGTAGAGTTGGCTCACAGCAGAACGAGCTTGCAGCAGTTGAGCGAAAGTGAGCGGGCGGCCTACAAAGTCTTTGAGTGCGGGGTCTAATACTTGCTTGCTAAAGACCGTGCTGCCAACTACTTCAAATAGATCGACCTTTATCGTACCGGGAATGTTAGGCAATTCTGCTGGCTGTGCCGGCGCGGGAACAGCAGGCGGCAAAAGCTGTTGGGCCTCCGGCAAAGGCTCTGGGGGCGCGGGTTCAAGGAGGCGAGGCAGATTTCGCTGCAGCGGGTTGGGAAGGGGAAATTCTTGTCTGTTTTCTCCTCGGTTCGGCAACCGATCGAGAGTTTCTGGGGGCTGAGTTTCAGTCGATCGATCGAACTCCGGGATGTTGTTTTTTGGCTCTTTACTGTCTCTATCTAATTCTGAACCCGAGTATAAATCACGAAGCCGATCGCGATCGTCTGCTGTTGCTCGATCGGGTAAATTATCATTCAAAATTGGCGCTTGCACCCCTGAGTCGGCAGCCTCCATCGACTCGCCAACACTTTGAGCTGTTAGCAGTACGGGGCAAATACCTGCAATTGAAAAAGCAAGTGCTAAGGCGTTGAAAAACTTGATTTTACAAAAGCCTCTAGAAGGTTGCACGGCCATGACTTATTAGCAATATTTTATAGTTATTAGGACTTACGCACCGGGGCCCAGAAACCGGGTTTTTTTACGAAAAAACACAGGTTGCGATCCGCAGATTCGGTAAAAAACCCGGTTTCTTTGGTATGTGTGCGTAAGTCCTGGTTATTTGCAATTGCGATCGGGCGCGGCCGACGCAATTGCAAAGAATAAAGTTACTCTACCACTTTTTTTAAAGACTTAATTCCTTAAGTAAACATAAAGATAGTTGACAAAAATAAAGTTTTGTGTATTAAACGCTCCCTAAAAAAAACTCCTACCTCCCCAAGCTAGCGCTGTAGGTCGGCGGAGCATTCTATCAAACCTGCGATCGGAGAAATAGGTAAATTTTGATAGAAATTACTACATTTTATTGAGTTCCGATCGCAGCTCTTCCAACTCAGCGTCAATCACCTGACTCGACTCCGAGCTGCGAGCAGCAGTTTTACCCGCTGCAGGCAATTGACCTTGAGACACAGAACCTCCGGTCAGTTGAGCTTTCATCTGAGCCAACTCGTCGTCAACATCACCGCCGCTTTCGAGCAAGCGGAACTGTTCCTCTAAATTGCTGCCGCCGGCCGCCAGTTCTGCCGAAGCTCCCGCGCGAGCTTCTATCTGCAAAACTTTTTCTTCCATGCGATCGAAAGCTGCCATTGAACTGCCAGTATTCAGGGAGCCAATGGAATTGTTGAGCTGTTCCTGAGCCTTAGCAGCAGATATCCTCGCCTTGAGCATATCCTTCTTAGTCTTAGCTTCGGAAATCTTGCTCTCCAAACCGATCAAGTTGCGCTTGAGACTTTCCACCTGAGCCGATTGCTGATCCAGACTGGCTTTCAGGGTAGCCGCCGTTTCAGCGTGAGACTTTTTGCGCACCAGCGCTTCCCGCGCCAAAGTCTCGTCTCCTTTTTGCAAGGCTAGCTGAGCGCGCTGCTGCCACTGGTTAGACTGAGACTCAGCTTGATTGTACTGAGTCTGGGTGCGCTTTTGAGTGGCGATCGCGCTGGCAACGGCTTGACGCAACTGCACCAAGTCTTCCTGCATATCCGTAACAGATTGTTCTAAAATCTTTTCCGGGTCTTCAGCTTTGTTGACCAGATCGTTAAGATTGGCTTTGACGACTCGGCTAATGCGGTCAAATAATCCCATAATGCTATTTTTCCAGGGTGAGGTGTACGATGTAGGCGGAAAGCAGGCTTTAGGCACTAGCCCGCAGTTGTGAAATTCACGAAAGGTCAGATTTTTAGTGCGATTTAGTTTTTGGCAATTTTTGCAGACAGATAAATCCAGTTTAAAGCGATCGAGTAAGTGGTGCAGGCAAGCTTATTCATGCACCTATCTATTGAGTTTAACTTCGATCCGGGAATTCCCCAACAGGCTTCGAGCCATCTCTAGCTGGGCTGTTGAGAAGTTTTTGCTCGTCCCAACTATTGTTCTGCTGTTTGGGGTTCAGGATGCAGGCGGCTCGCCCGACGGCAATTTGGGTGTATTGTTGCCAGGAAGCATTTTTGCTTTCATCGCCGCCAACTCGCTATCGACATCCTCGGCACCTTCGAGAGAGAGAAACTTCTTTTCTAAATCGTTAGTTCCGAGTTCTGCGATTGCTTCGGAGCGAGATTCTAGCTGCATGACTTTCTCTTCCATCCGTTCAAACGCGCTCAAAGCGCTGCCTGTATTGAGATTGCCCATCATTTCTTGAAGCCTTTCCGAGGCTTTGGCCGATCGAGCTCGGGCAATGTACATATCTTTTTTAGATTTTGCCTCGGAAATTTTACTTTCGAGCGCCCGCATATTTTCTTTAAGTTGAGTCACAACAGCGTTCTGCTGTCCGAGACTGGCTTTCATCGCCGTTGCCGTTTCTTGATAAGATTTCTTGCGCGTCAGAGCTTCCCGCGCCAAATTTTCCTCGCCTTTTTGCAAAGCTAGCTGCGCCCGCTGGTACCATTCTGCGGCAGTAGACTCAGCTTGGGAACACTGGCGTTCGGTGCGTTTTTGAGCTGCAATCGCCCCTGCCACAGCTTGTCTGAGCTGCACTAAATCTTCCTGCATATCCATTACAGCCTGTTCCAGAATTTTTTCTGGATCTTCTGCCGCCCCGACCAAACTGTTAATATTGGCTCGAATCACTCGCCAAAGGCGATCGAATAATCCCATGATGCCCGTCTCCCGATTTTCAACTTTATAATTAAGACAGAGAAATCAGAATTAAAAAGTGACATACTCCTACGCCAACTGAGTACAGTATGGTGTAGGCTTCTCAGCGACTCCAGCTATTGCTTCGGACATTAACTGAGCTTTAAAGACGGGATGACCCACCGCCCTATTTTTAATCACGA
Organism: Microcoleus sp. C2D2; assembly: GCF_036702495.1. Lineage (NCBI taxonomy): Bacteria > Bacillati > Cyanobacteriota > Cyanophyceae > Oscillatoriales > Microcoleaceae > Microcoleus > Microcoleus sp. C2D2. Next base: position 61,139 of record NZ_JAUBTO010000024.1, read on the forward strand.
TAGCTGCATTATGGTCCCGGTCAAGACTGCATCCACAATTCGGACAGTCGTGCCATCTTTCATGCAGTTTTTTTGGTACTTTTTCACCGCAACTCGAACAATCTTGTGAAGTGTTATGAGCGCTTACTGGGACTACCAACAAACCAGCATTTACGGCTTTGTTTGTCAGTATCGACAGAAAGCTTGACCACCCAGCATCCAACACAGATTTAGCTAGCTTTGTACGAGCAAGTCCTTTAACATTCAAATCTTCAACTGCAACAACGTCATATTTTTTCAATAGATTGTTGGCAGTTTTAAAATGAAAGTCTTTACGTTTATCAGCTACTTTTTTGTGACAATTCCCTAGCTGTTTAACCGCTTTTTGCCTGCGGTTGCTACCTTTTTTGCGACGCGAGACTCGCTTCTGAATGGTTCGCAGGCGCTTTTGAGCTTTGCGGTAATGTTGAGGAATTGCCACAGTCTCGTTTTCTGATGTTGTCAAAAAATCCTTCAGCCCAACATCAATTCCAACAATCTTTTGAGGATTGAAATCTGGTTTGATCTCAGGGACTGTGGAATCTTCCAAGCTGAGAGTCACATAGTACCCATCAGCTTTTTTGGTAACAGAGACGGTTTTAATCTTGAATCCATCAGGTATCGAACGGTGTAAAACAACTTTAACTTTTCCGAGCATCGGCAAGTTGATTAAGTTATTTTGTAGACAGCCGTCTTTAACTTGAGGATAAGTAAATGTGCGGTAACGACTACCTGGTTTAAATCTAGGTCTACCACTACGCTTTCCATTGCTATCACCTTTTAAAAAACGATCAAACGTTACCTTGACTCGCTTAACTGCATCTTGGAGGACTTGAGAATAAATCTCGGCATACCAAGGATGAGTTTTCTTGAGTTGAGGTAACGTTTTTTTCTGGGTGTAGTAATCTGGATTGTCCCGCTGTTCAGGCAAATAGCAAATTAGCGGACACGCATTGATGGAACACCGATTTTGTTCGTACCAGTTGAATCGATCTGCCAACAAATAGTTGTACTGTGCACATAACATTGACAACCATCTGTCAATCTCAATGGCTTGTAACTTTGTTGGACGTAATCGATACTGGTAAGAAGTTCTCATTGCGTGATAAATATTTAATCGCAGTCGCCATTTATCAATTAGTGTTAATATACTTGAATACGTTACTTGATGTCAAGTGCATGAGTGAATATTTTATTTATACAAGCAGCGAGGTTTCTATCCTCAAGTGTCAATTTTTATTGCCAAATCTCAACTGGTGACAGAAATGTTTAAAAAAGTGTATTGAAAAACAAAATAGACCCGTCGAATAAAATAATTTGTTCGTCTCGTCATCCACCCGTTCACCAATCAAAACATAGTTTTGAATTGGTTGACGAGTGGAATCCTCACCTCACCGCGCCTTTCATCCCACACTATATCGCTTCGATTAGTGTGGGGATTCCCGTCTGGCTAGCTAAAAATGAAAACTCATCAATCGTCTTTTTAATTTTTAATTTTGAAAATTTAATTCCCTCTAAGTTAGGTCGTCCTGATTATTTTTAGGATGGGTAGGGCGCGAGCGTTACCCATCAAAACTGAGCAAATGTTGGGTGAAGCGAAACGGAGGGTTCGTGCCGCAGGCCCAACCTACTCGCCGATCGTCAGTTTAATTCTGCTTCATAAAACCTATCTAAACTTACCCAAAGTTACTTTAGATAAATTAGTGTTTACTGACAACGCTGTTGGGTGGTCGGCTATCCCAAGATAAGTAGGCTATCCCCCTCGAGCCCAGGGTTCCCAGTTCAAAATGTTGATACTGGCGTTTAAATCACGGTCAATCCACATACCGCAGGATGAACAATCATAAGTCCTGATACGAGCGTAGCATATCTTGTTTGTTACCACAGTTTGAGCAAGTCAAAGAACTAGGAAACCATCGCTCGACTAGCACTAAACTCGCTCCATACATCTTGCACTTATATTCAAGTTGACGCCTGAATTCATAAAAGCCAAGGTCAGATATAGCAAAGCCAAGTTTATGATTAGCCATCATCCCTTTCACCTTCAAGTCTTCAATCTTAATCAGTTTTAAATTTTTAACTGTGGGAGTTGTCAACTTGTGTAATAACTCCTTACGAATGCCAAATATCCCCGAGTGAATCCGCGTCATTTTATTGTAGGTTGGGCGCTAGTTCTTAGAGCCTTTTACTTGTTTTGAAGCTTGACCTTGTATTGCTAGCTTGGTTTTCGCTTGCTTTAACGGTTTTAGTGCATCAAAAACTTGATTTTTTGACATCGTAGCAAAGGCTTTAATTCCTAGGTCAATACCTACTGATTCTTGGGTTTGTTGGACTTCTTTGCGCTCCGCGTCAACGCAGAATGAGACAAACCAACGACCTCCTTCTTTTGATAGGGTAAAAGTCTGGGAAACCAAACCCCATTCCAGTGGTTCATGACCTGGGAATGTCCCTACTGTAGGAATTTTAATCGTATTCCCCGCATTCAGTACAACCTTTGGGTTTGACGAATCTACTGTAAAAGATTGACCATCTCGACCACTAGCGACTGTGGGATGGACCCACTTGGATGAGCGATACCGATGAAAAGCATCCTTTAAATCAATTAATGCGTTTTGGTATACTCGGCTAGACACTTAATTCATCCAAGCAAATCCCCGTTTTTTTTTTGACGTGATTGGTTAAAACTTTTTTGAGTTCGTCGCGCTTGAGTCTGAAAGCTTGACGCGGCCATACATCTGAGTCCCAAGACTCAATCCCATATTAAAAACAACCAGTCTCAATCCTGCGTGTTTCGCCATCAAAGTCGCTTCTCTATTATTTAATTTGAGTTATCGTTTGATAGCAAACATACTTAGACCTAGCTAAAGTTGTGTTTGATGGGGTACAGTCTCGATGCCTAGACTTATTTAACACTCCAACTAATTTTCCCAACTCTGCAACTTTCCACAGGGAAGATTCCTGTAAAGATTAACTATGAGTAAGTTTAGCAAAGTATTTGGCGATTTCGTTGAACTCTTTGCCTAATTTATGGCTGATAGTATTGCGGCTTCACCCCTTTTTCTTGGAGTTCTTTTACCAAAAGTTCTGCTGAGGCAGCATCGTTCAAAGCCCCCATTTGGATCTTGACACCCTTTGAGAAATTCCGCACGTAGGCATCGGGAACAGCGGCCCTGGCGATCTGCAGCGATTTTTCGTCGGTGTAATCGGTGACAACGTAATAGAAACCGTCGGCAGCCCGTGCAGGCCTTCCCAGCGGGGATGCGGCTGGGGATGCGGCGGCTGGGGATGCTGTCGCCGGCGATGCGGCGGCTGGGGATGCGGCGGCTGGGGACGCTGTCGCCGGGGATGCGGCGGCTGGCTGCGCTGGGGAGGGTGTTGGAGGCAGTGTCGGCAGTGTCGGCACAGGCTGGGCGGCGCTGGGGCGGGGACTGGGAAGCAAAGCTGTGCTGAGATTGTTGAGTCCTTGTTCTCTCCCTCTGGCCGGGTTGCCGTCTTCAGTCGGAATCGGGACAGCCGCGCCCGGACCCGGAGGCGCTGCCGGAGTGGGCGGGATTGATGCTTTTGGCGACGGGGAAAGAATCGGGCTGGCTGTCGGCTTGACATTGCTGAGAGTGCTCAAATCTAGCTCGACAAATTCCTTGGATACCAGATTGGGAGCTTTCGGCAGTTCCTTGGTGCGGGTATCTGAGATGGCAGTAGAGGCGGGACTGTCGCTTGGAGAGGGTGCGCGGAGGGCGAGCAAACGATTCAGCCCGACCATCTTAGCCAGGCTTGACGGGTACATGACTGCGTAGCCCAAAGCTGTGCAAGACAGCAGAAACAGCAGCATCGAACTCAGTCCCAAGGGAGTTAACAGACTGGCGGCTAAACTGCGTTCGACCGCAGGCTCGGCTTTTGACTCGTCCAAACTTTCGATCAGTTTTTCGCTTGATTCGAGATACTTGTTGGGTGCGAAGGCACTGCTAGATAGTTTTGTGCCGCCCCTGGTAGTTGCTAGCGGGGCATCGCCCTGGATGCCGGCAAGGGATAGGGGCAGGGACAGCGGCTGCTGGGTTTCCTGGGCCGCCTGCGGCAAATTTTGGGCTAGCTGTTGCTCGCTTGTGGCTGTTTGCTTGCCGGTACGAACTGATGGGGACACCCACTGTTCGGCGCGCCGCCTGTGCCTTCTGTATTTTGTCAGTTCTGCTTCTAGGTTTACATCCAGACTCCCCAGGACTGCTTGCAAAGCAGGCTTGATTGGGGTTGAAGAGGATTGATGATTTGGGGATTCAACCGAAGAACGCTTACTCATTAGCAAAACTCCTACCGCCTCTGAATTGATTTTAATGTTTTGATTTTGACACTCCCGGGCCTAAAGGCGTGGGATTCTTGCTTCGCAGGGATTCCAATGAATTTACTTGCAGGCAAGCATCTTGACCGTATGCCCTACGGCTGCAAGCCCTCGCTTGAGAACTACTTGTGCGGCTGCGACATCTCTGTCGGTTGTATAGGCGCAATAGTGACACGAATGGACTCGTTCTGACAACTCTTTTTTGCCTGTTTCCTTAAGGCAATTGGGGCAGATTTCGCTCGTATTGTTGCCATCTACTTTCTGGAAATATACACCGCGCTTGAAGCAAGTTTGCTCCAATATGTTAAATAATTGCCCAAACCCACCATCTCAGCAGTGCTTACCTAACATCGCCGCTTTGGATCCGACCAAATTAAGGTCTTGGAGAAACACCATACCCGCGTCATCACAGATTTGATGTGACAACTTGCGATGCCAATCTTTTCGGCTGTTTGCAACATATTTATGCAGCAATGCGACTTTTCCCGCAGCTCTTTTCCGCTTATTCGATCGGATTTTTTTCCGAGTAACGCGCTTTGGCAGCAATTTAAGCTTGCGTTCTGCCTCATAAAAAAATGTCGTTCTTTTAATTAAAAGTCCGTTAGAAGTTGCAATAAAATTAGTCAACCATACATCCATTCCTACGGGATTTCCGTGAGGAATAGTATCGGGAATTGAGACATCCCATTGCAATGTCAACATTATGTACCAGCTAGTATACCGTCTAACTACGCGAGCTGGTTTGACGATTGCACCCTGGGGGATGGGACGCGAGTGCCAAAACTTTATCGGATCCATTACAGGCAGTTTAAATCGGTTGCCTTGATGGAAAGTTGTACCCAACTGCGGTTCGTTACAAGACCTGAGAGTTCCCTGTTTTTTGAACCGAGGGAACCCCTGGCTTTGCTCCGACATAGTGACGAAACTTTTTTCCAACCTCAAACGGGTTTGTTGCAGTAGGGCCGCGTTTACTCGCAGCAGTGCGGGGCTGGTTTTCCTGTATGTTGTTAAAGCCTTGTACTGACTTGAATAGGTCGGTAAGGGCCCGTCAGCAGGAATAATGTACTCGGAGCTTTTGGAGCAAGAGTTAATTTGACATTTGCGTGAGTTGTACCAGTCTTTGCGCTCTTTCAAGGCCGAGTTGTATACCTTCGGACACTGTTCTAGCCAGTCTTCAAAAACTCCTATTTGTGCCACTGTGGGCTTCAACTTCAATTCCAACGTCAATTTAAACACTTGCTTCACCTCCTTGACTTAGTATACAGCCGCCCTACAAATCCTCAAGGGGTTTCTTAAGATTAATTAAATTCGCCCGCTTATGGGCGAGGCTCTCACCCCAAAATTTTGGTAGATATAAACAAGAAGCTTGAAAACTTGCCTATTTTAGGATTAGCTATTTTTGGCGTCAATGCAACAGGGGCTCGATCGCCTGCTGTCGATCGCCGGCAGCTATCTTTTCCTTTTCATTTGAAAACTTAATTGCTGCTGTGTCCCTGAGGCTGCTTACCGAGACTCTAAGCAGCTTTTGGTATCCGGAGATACCGCTTATTTATAACCTCTCATACTCGTTCCGCATTTGTACTTCTTCTTGATCCCTGACCGCTTTATAAACCTTAACTCTGTGTTTACACTTAGAATCTGAGCCAGCACTGAGCTAATTGTTTCTATATATAACGAAATTATAAATAAATTATAAAATTCACTTATGCTCCGGGTATCGCTACAACCCATACAGAATAAAGGTTGGGATGCTCTAACACCTGTTAGCTCTGCAATGGAGAATTAGAGATGAAAATGATTCCCCTAAGAACTTTTATGCAAACCTCATTAACTTCAGCTTGTGGTCACTGTCGGCACTATACCCCTGAGGGGAGACGCGGGGGTGTTTGCGCTCTACTAGGCGGGTTTGTTCAAAGTCACTGGAAAGCTTGTTCTTTAGCGGTTTCGCCTTTTGGGGCATCTTGGGAAAACATAGAAGAAATTGGACTGTGGCAAGAACCGACTCTGACGCTGCACTCGGCTGCCGTCACTCTTTCCGATCGCCATGCCTGCCAGCTTACAGGCACAACGTTAACCGAAAAATCCGCTGCAGCAGTCTCGGTTTAGTTAGTCGGCAGCAGACAGATCGTACCATTTTCGATTTTCGATTTTCGATTGGGGAATCACTGATGACTATCAGGGTTTGGATCTGGCAAAGCAGTTTCATTCTTTTTGGGAACTGGTATCAATACTGACACTTTTGGACGATCGGGTGCATTCGGCTCTACTAACTCATAACCATCAGCAGCATCTACTTTAATAGGAGCGCATAAAAAACTGATTTCTCTATCCAGCTATGGCAGCCAAGGATATTGACTAAAATCAGGTTGCCGTTTTTCCAAAAAGGCTTGTTTGCCTTCGGCGCCTTCCTGGGTCATATAGTACAGCAATGTGGCATTTCCCGCCAGTTCTTGCAAACCGGCTTGACCGTCGCAGTCGGCATTAAAAGCTGATTTCAAACAGCGAATCGCGATCGGACTTTTTTCGAGAATTTCTGCAGCCCACTGAATCCCTTCTAGTTCTAGTTGTTCGACGGGCACGACGCAGTTGACTAAACCCATTTCTAGGGCTTGCTGCGCGCTGTACTGGCGACACAAGAACCAAATTTCTCGGGCTTTTTTCTGCCCGACAACTCTGGCGAGATAGCTAGCTCCGAAACCACCGTCGAAACTGCCGACTTTTGGGCCGGTCTGTCCGAAAATAGCATTGTCAGCAGCGATCGTCAAGTCGCAAATTAAGTGCAGAACGTGACCTCCTCCAATTGCGTAGCCTGCAACTAAAGCAATTACAACTTTGGGCATCGATCGAATCAACTTCTGCAAGTCGAGCACGTTCAAGCGGGGTATGCCACCTTCGTCTACATATCCCGCCGCACCCCTTACGCTTTGGTCGCCGCCGGCGCAAAAAGCGTATTTGCCGTCTGTATGAGGCCCCGCACCGGTGAAAAGGACAACCCCGATTTTTGTGTCTTCGCGGGCATCAGTAAAGGCATCGCAGAGTTCCTGCACGGTTTTGGGACGGAAAGCGTTCCGTTTGTGAGGTCGATTGATGGTAATTTTGGCGGTGCCGCCACTTTTGTGATAGAGAATGTCTTCGTAGGTTTTGGCGGTTTGCCATTCAATTTGCATAATCAATCAATTTTAGATTTGAGACCGAGCTGGGTCTATGAAGGCAGCGACAAGTCGCTTTTAGATTTTACAGGACTGGCGCACACTTTATCTGTAGGTTGTGCACTGCGAACTTTATCACTACCAATAGCAGAGCAGACCATTTTTTGGCCTTAGTCCTATTTTAGGTAGGCAGAGGGAAATCCCCACAGGGTAAGTCGTACTAGACTTACCCTGGGGATAAGAGTCGAGTGAGTTGACGATTGCACCGCCAAATAAATTGAAAAGCGATTCTCTCTTCTTTGCTCTATTTTGTTAAGGTCTGGGGAATAGGGGGGTAAGTACAGTAATTGACAGCCTGCATCCTCAATCACTTGAGAGGTACGTCCTCGTTTATGGAATGTTGCCTTATCAATGATTAAAACTTGTCCTGTTTTGAGAGTGGTTCGCAAACAATTTTCCAGCAAGGAGGCATAGTGGCGGGAGTTGTTTCTTTCATTTCTCCATCATCAACGTGAGATACTTGGCCTAGGAGAATATATAAGCTTACAGGACGGTTCATAAATGTGTTTATCGAACTTGAGAAACTGGAGTTTGTTTAATCATCTTATTCTCCCTACCCTAAAAAGACGGAAGTACCATCATCCAGAGGCAAAGACAGATATGACCGACACTGCCCCCACTGACTGCAGAAATGACCAATTTTTCGATCGCCTCAACCTGGACGAGGTGCAGCTCTCCGAGGCGCAGGTATGTGGAGGCGAGGGTCTGATCCGCTTCGGCTTTTTGAGCCAGGAGGGGCAGTCCAGTGGCTCATGCCGCTTAACTGCCCTGGTAGAGATTCCCCCGGGGTCATCGCTCGGTCGCCACCTCCACGGGCCCGACGAAGAGGAGTTCTGCCTAGTCCTCAACGGTCAGGGCGTGATGTGGCGCAACGGCGAGGAGTTCCCTGTTCGGGCAGGAGACCTGATCCGTAACCCGCCCTCGGGCGAACACGGCTTCCAGAGCTTGGGACCAGATACCCTGCGGATCTTCGTCTTCCAGGTATCGGTAAACCCATAAAAGAGCTGCGCTACGAGCGCGTTGACAACTTGGCAGAGGTACTTGGGCGCCCGTGGCAACACCACGGGTGCTTGGGTCATGTCATAACCTGGGTCGGAACCCAGGTTCGCGCCCGGCTGTCTGAAGATCTGGCTGCGATCGAGCGGTACCCGCGCTACAGTATTCATGACGACTCCTTTTCCGGGAATGGCGATCGCTACCTCAAGCTTGGTTTCTATTCAATTAGCGGGACTTAAACAAATTTCGGGCCCAAACAGAGCTCAGAAACGAAGGCTTACGGATATTGGCGTTGGGAACGAGCGTTACTGCCCTTCGAGGCAATGTCAGACCAAAACTGTAGGGGCGCAAGTCCACATCCAGAGGCAAAGAGGGAGATGACCGACGGTCCCCCCACTGACTGCAGAAATGACCAATTTTTCGATCGGCTCAATCTGGACGAGGTGCCGCTCTCCGACACGCAGGCACATGGGGGCGAGGGTCTGATCCGCTTCGCCCGTCTGTGCCGCGAGGGGCAGTCGAGTGGCTTATGCCATTTCATTGACCTGGCAGAGATTCCTCCGGGGTCATCGATCGGTCGCCACCGCCACGGGCCCGACGAGGAGGAGTTCTACCTAGTCCTCAAGGGTCATGGCGTGATGTGGCGCAACGGCGAGGAGTTCCCTGTTCGGGCAGGAGACCTGATCCGTAACCCGCCCTCGGGCGAACACAGCCTGTAAAACTTGGGACCAGATCCCCTGCGGATCTTCGTCTTCGAGGTATCGGTAAACCCATAAAAGAGCTGTGCTACAAGCGCGTTGACAACTTGGCAGAGTATTCTTGACATCCACCCCGTCCTAAAGGAGCGGGGATTCCCAATCATCACTAATTGGGTTTCTGCTTCAGGGCACCAGCCT
>NZ_JAUBTO010000025.1:0-8962 GCF_036702495.1 Microcoleus sp. C2D2
ACACTTCAAGCTGTTAGGCTATCCATTTTTGCGGAAACGTATCGCAGAGTAACTTTTGAACCGGGGTCAATCTTTAAGATCATGGGTCGCGGGTCTTCAGTTACCTCCTTCCTCAAAATTATTGTGAAAGGGTACAGCCTGAAAACTTTAGCTTTAGCAACCTTTAACAGTTTACGTGCTAATGATGGTTTGCATGGTGTTAGTGGTTTGTGGTTAGTATCTAGAACAAAGACGTAGTTGGGTTTTAGGATAGACATTGTTGTGTCTCTTCGATTTCTCGTAATGTTAGCTTCGCCAAAGTTTTGAGGGCTTGTTAGGTTTGCAGCACTGTTTCAGTGACCTTAAAACTGTTTAACTGCAAACGACAGAGCAGGAGACTAGCTACGCATCCACTGGTGTCGTAACCCCCGAAACGGAGTTAATTAAAACTTAGGCTGGTAAGCACGGCTTCAGTTTGTTTGCTGAAGCCCCGTGTCTTTAGACCGGGGTTACTTACATTAGATTTTGAGTAGTGAATGCGCCCTCTGTATCAAATTATCTGAGATTAATCTATTTATCTCTGTTTGTCAAATGGAATTTTGACTGTAAAGGTAGTGCCTAACCCTGTGTCGCTGGAAAATTCGATTTGACCTCCCTGCAAGTCTACACACTGCTTCACTATGGATAAACCCAGTCCTGTACCGGGTATTTTTCCGACATTTTGTGCCCGGTAATAAGATTCAAACAGTTGTTCTTGGTCTTCGATAGGAATGCCAATGCCTGCGTCTTTAATTTTAAATTTAGCTTCTTCATTGTCACAATTTAATTCAAAATAAATATTGCTGCCGATCGGCGAATATTTTATAGCATTTGACAGCAAATTTGTCAAGATGTGCCGCAGCAATTTTGCATCGAGTGCTGGCAAGTTTTGCGTTTCCTCCGACTCGCGATCATTTTTTTTCGCGGAAACACTTAATCTTTTATAAATAAAATTAATTGTATGATTTTTGCCGTTACTAATTTTAATTGATTCTACTAACTCGCTGCAAAGTTTGTGTAAGTCAACTGGTGCGGGATTGAATTCGAGTTTTCCGGCTTCGGCGCTGCTGAGCAACCGCACGTCATCTAATAGCTGAGCCATGTGTTTAGATGCTGATTTAACGTGTTCGAGGTAGTGTTTTTTTTCCTCGTGGGTGATTTCGTCGCCGTAGTCTTGGAGGATTTTAGTAGCAAATAATATTGTATGTAAAGGATTGCCGAATTCGTGAGCGAGCATCGAGAAAAAACGAGATTTTACCTGTCTGAGTTCTTGCTCTTTTGCCAAAGAGCGGCGAATTTCTATTTCTTGTTGTTTGCGTTCTGTGATGTCCCTGCCGATATAGATGAAATCGTAAAGTTCCTGTAATTCGGTCTGAATTGCCGAACAGGAAAATTCTACCCAAATTTCTTCTCCTGCTTTAGTAGTGCAGATTACTTGCAGTTCTCTGAGCAGCTCTTTATGAGACAAAATATAGCGGTGGCGAGCTTGGTAAAGCAACTTTTCTTCGACTACTATTATGGACAGGGGGTGGCCGATCAATTCTGCTTCGCTGTACCCAAATAACCATTTGGCTGATTGATTGACTGTTTTGATAATTCCTAATGTTGTTGTCACCAACAAAGCATCGCCCATCGAGCGAATAACTTTATCTATATAATCGTTAGAAGCGGCTAAGGCGCTCACCAAAAGATTAGCTTCATTCGCCCTCTGAATTAACGATTGCTTCATCACCATCTTTTCGGTGGTATCTTCAATCAAAATTAGCAGTTTACTTGGCACATCTTCTTGTTCGTCTTCATGTTGGATAGCCAACATATCAAAGTATAAAGGGCGGCTGTGGTCGGTAAACCGAGCGATACCTTTGAGATCGAAGCTCGGCAGTTTTCCCATAATGATAGACATGAGGGTATTTTCAATGCCAATCAGTTCGGGAAAACTCATGCGAGCATCTGCACCGGGTATCGCGTGGTCGGGAGTATCGGCATAATGCTGCACTTCGGTGGAGGTTTCCTGAATGATGAAATGGTGATTTACTACCAAATACTGTGTTTGCCGCGGCTCCAACAGCTTTCTCAAAAGGGGGTTCATACTTGTTCTACCATTGTGTAAGCTAGTTTGTAGAAGATTTCGTCAACGTCTTTGCCTGTTTTAGCAGATGTAGTGTAAACTGCTATTACTTTGTCTTGAGCTATCGAATGGGATATTTCCACTAGCAGCGCCAATTTTTCCTCGTCAATCAAGTCTACTTTGTTCAAAGCGACGATAATTGACCCTTTAGGATTGACTGAAGAAAAAAGCTGAATGTGTTCGGAGATTCGCTCAACTGTTTCGGAGCGACTGACATCGGCAACGATTAAAACGCCGCTAGCTCCCTGCAAGTAAGTCGGTGCTATTCCTTTGAATTTTGTATGCCCTTCTAAGTCCCAAATTAGCAACTGTGCTGTCACGTTTTCCCGCTGTTTTACGCTTTCTAATTCTAGGCTTTTGCGGGAAATTTTTACTCCCACAGTGGAGAGGTACTGGTCGCTGAATTGCCGATCGACAAAACGGCGGATCAGGCTGGTTTTCCCCACGCCAAAATCGCCAATCATGCAGATTTTTTTAGATATAGTAACTGACATAATTATTTACTGTTTATAGTATTAGTTATTGGTTCAAATAGCACGCATCTGCTTAAAAGTCGCGGTTGATTGGGTTCCAAGCCGGGAGGAGGATTTGGGCTGCCGATGGTTTGGAGGCGCTTCGGGTCAACACCTTGCCCCACTAAAGCATCTCGCACTGCTGCTGCACGCCTGAGCGACAACTTTTGATTTGTAGCAAGTTCCCCAGTTCCATCGCTGTGCCCAATTATCTTAATCTGTTTGTGAGGATATCGATCCATGAATTTTTTGACACTGGCGATGATTTCTCCGTATGTTGAGTCTAATTTTGTCGTTCCTTGCTCGAAGTAGATGCGGCTTGTAATTTTCAGCGGCTCTAATTTAACTGTGCTAATCACCGATTGAACACCGGGAATTTGCTTCAGGGACTGAGCTATTTTCTGTGCGTCTGCACCGTCTATAACTCTGCCCTCTACAGTAACTTTCCGATCGCCGTAGCGAGTAGAAATAAAAACCCCCTCTCTCTGGTTCAAAATAGCGGTAATCCGCTGCACCTCGGCGGCCGTCAAAACTGGATCTGGGGGGACATCTACAGCTACAATTCTATTATCTAATTGCAATTTTGGTGCAGTGGATGCGACTATTTTTTCGGCTTGTACCCGCAATTCTTGATTTGGCAACTTTCCGGTTAGCTTTAAAGTTTTGCCATCCACTGCAACATCTAAGCGGTAAACTGCTAATTCGGGAGTATCGGCTAAAGCTGCGACGGCATTTGCTTCGAGGCGGCGCTCCACACTGCTGCGGTACTGATATATTCCCCACGGTACTAAGATTAAGCTCAGGGCGGCTAAACCAATACCCGCTACGGCGATCGGGGGTTTTGTTGATTTTTCTTTGTGCAGCGGGTCGAATAAAGTTTTTATTAACGGGTGCAGCGCATCCGGTATAGTACCGGGATCGCCGTTAAACTCCTGAATTAATTTGCCGTAATTAAGGATGAGATTACTAACGTTTTGTCGCATTTTGTTGATGAACGAGTGTGGCGGTTCTCCTTTAATCACGACTGCCATGTAGCAGTATCCCGCTACTTCTAGCATAATCTTGGAGTCGCCGTATTCAATTTGATTGAGTTCGGAAGCTTGTCCCGGCTGCACGATGCACTCGTTAACAAAGCTGCGAATAGCTGTGAGCATTCCTGCTACCATTTCTGATTCTAACTGGTAGCTTTCTGAGTTTTGAACTTCGGAAATTATCAAGCCTGATGCTTTGTGAATTAAGAAGGCTGCTTGGACGGTAAAGGATACTGATTCTTTGAGGATTAATTCGGCTTCGGAGACTCCTTGTACTTGGGCGCGAATTTTTCGCTTAAATCCTTCGACGCTGATGGCATTTGACACTTTTTCATTGATTGTCTTGATAGCTTCTGCCATGTATCGGGAAATTGTACTGCCAATTACGGGATAGAGCGCATCCACCATAGAGTCGCGTTCGAGTTTTATTTGGGCTGTAATTGCTTTGCCCATTTCCGGGGCGAGGGCCTGGGCGATCGACTCTTGGTCGAGGCGAATTTGCTCTTTAATTGCTAGGCCGATTTCTGGGGCGATCGCCTTAGCAATATCCTCTGGCGAATTCACTATTTGTTGAGCAAGTGCCTCGGGAAGCAGCTCAGCGATTGCCGCACTCATTGCCGACTTGTTTTCGTGAGTTTTTGCCCTAATCACTTCGTCAATAATTGGGACGATCGCCTTGACAACTTCTTCTCTGGAATCGGCAATTTTGCGGCTGAGAATTTCTGCGATCCAAGGCAGCATCAACTCAATCAACTCTTGGGGCTCGTAGATTTGGTGCTCCAATTTTCCTAATTTATCGTCGATTGTGGCCATCAGGTGGCGAACCCCCGGCAAATCATTTTCTGCCAGCAGATTTTTCACTTGCTCGATCTCGGATATTTGCGAGCCGCACATCAGATTTTGCAGCCTTTCCATGGCGCTGTCGGCTTCATTTAAGTCCTGTTTAATTTGCCCTAATATTTCTGTCGGCTGTTCTCGTAAGTTTGGGATTTCTAGAGGCGAAGCCACCGCAGCATCTAAATCTAAATATGCAGTTTCTGGTGGATCTGAGACTGGGGAAACTATGGGGTTATGGGTAATTACCGAGGGTTTTGACTCGGTTTCGGGAGCGGAGATATCCTGTAAATGAGGATCGAACCCGTGGGAGTTTTGAGCCTGTACGTACTGTAGAGAATCTTTCATTGTCAAGTTAGACAACTCTGGGAGTGGCTCTGATTTCTCCTGCAAATCCGGCTGGGCGATCGCTGAAACATCTATAGTTTTAGCTGAAAAATAGTCTTTTTCCAGTTCTGAAGTGTTGAGTTTTTGAGTAGCCCACAGCAAACTTTTGAACTCGTCTGCAACAGACGAATCAGCAGACTCGGGTTCGCGATCGCCGGTTTCGGGCGAGCAACTCGGTGCAAATTCCTCTTGCTTTTCTGAGGAAATACCTAACAAATCCATCAACCCGCCGAGGGCCCCAGCTCGATCGTTTTCGCTGCTGCTGTCAGCTTCGGGCTCTGGATTTTGCTGGTTTGAAGCAGCAATAATTTTGAGTTCGACTAACAGATTCAGCAAGGGTTCTAGCTGGGCTGCTGCATCGGCAGCAGACTCGTCAGGTTGAGAAACAAAACCCTCTAACTCTTTTTCGTCAGCCGGATTTTCTTTCGGTAAAGCCATGCGTTATTATCCGTGATGGTGGCGCTCCGGCAACAGAAATTCGTTATTTAACTTATTATCAGCAACGTTTTTAAGTTCGGGCACAAATTCTGTTCCTTTGAGCCTCATGCCGAGTTCAAACAGTATTTCTGCCATGTCGTCTCTGGAAACTTTAACATCTCTGAGCATGGAAAAGCGCCGATCGAGTTCTTCAAAAACTTGTGTTTTCAAAGTGCGGGTTTCTTCGGAGAGTCTATCTCGGGTTTGGGAGAGTTCGTCGCGAAGCGAACTGGTTTGATTGTCCATCGCTTCGTCGAGGGCTTCCATGTTGCTGGTGAATTTGCGGTTAACGCGATCGATTTGCTGACGGAGGTCGGCGCTTTCTTCTTGCGTGTTTGAGGTGAGCGATTTAACTTTCTTTTCTAAGGAATCAACTGCCGCTTTCATTTCGGCTGACAGAACTGTTTTTACTTGTTCGATGCGAGCTTGCATATCTTGCTGCATCATGGACAAGTCGGAATCTATTTTATCGAAGCGATTGTCGTATTCTCTAAGCTGCGCTCCAAAAATTATATCCCGGATCTGGTCGATATTTCCCAGCCGTTCGCGCATTTCTTCTTTAGTTATTTCGGCCATACTTGTACCTCGAATCTCCGAAGATTGTGAGCTTAAGAACTGTGCTAGTGATTTACGACAGTGGTTGGCGGCACTAGCTTTTTTGACGGGGCGGGATTTTATTGTTTGAACTCTCACCCCTGCGTGGGGGAGGGGATTTTTTAGAGTTTTGACTCTAAATATCCTGAGATGCAAATTCACAGGGCCGAGTCTTGTCACCAAAAATGGCGGTTTGCTATCTTTGCCTTGCAGCAAGCTTAGATAAGCCTAGACTTTTATGCTATACAGCGGGGTAGGTTTTAATGTCTTGAGTGACATCCTCAATGATATCGCATCTTGACAGTGCCTCATACATAGCGCTTGCTGCAAGGCAAAAAGCGGGGGCGCGCTCCACGTCCAATTATATAATCGAGCTAGTTTTCACACTCGGTTCGAGGATCTTATTCGCTAGATATCGGCTTTGCTGTGGGGACGATCGCACTCCTAAAAAAACGTTTTTTTTGACACTCCCCAACCTAAAGGATGGGGATTCTTAATTCAGCGACTGACCTTTAAGTGTTGCGTCCTTACGGCAATACTCAAACCTTTTAACCGTAGAAATCCTACTAATTAACGAGTCTGATTCGCAGTCACCCCAGAGTGTCTATCTCCAAAAGCGTACTAGGATATTGACAAGCGAGTTTGGATATGCCCTACCCTACCTAACAAAAGTAAATTGTTTATTTTTCTGGTTTTGAGACTGTATTAAGCCTCTAGCTGTATAGCGAGTTTTCGCCGCTATGAGCCCCCCGGTTAACGCCTAAAAGTGTGTCTGAGTCTCTGTTTCACTTCGGGCGAAGGAGTTTAACCTTGACTATTGTAGTATACCACAAATACTAGGAATTCCCTGATTTTTAGGAATGGATTTAAGAAATTAAAGCCTTCCTAAAAGGATGGGGTTTTAAACCCATATCTCTGATAAAATCGGGATGCTTCCCTCTTTCCCCATTGGTGACAACAACCATATCAAACGCAGTACGGATCTGCTGTTTGACGGTGAAACCCAGATCCCCCCGGCGCCATCGAAGCGTCCGGGGGAAGAGTCTTCTCTTTCGTCCCCCGACTATCAGGGGGATGCTAGAGGGTTTTGGCAGTGGTATAAAAGCGATATTTATCCAGGATTTTAGGCGATTGTTGACTCTAATGCTCTCTCCCCTCTTCGCCTCGGATCCTGCGATCGCCCTATAAAAAAGCGTAGGGCCCGATCGACAGCGACCGGACCCAATAATATGAGAACTTTGTTTTTTCTAACAAACGAGATGTGTTTCCGGTGGAGAACTGTTACTTACTAGGGTTTACAACTTGTGCAGCTTTACTTTTAATCCGCAACTACAATAAGTCTGACTCGACTGCGGTTTGGCTTGACTGCTCGATCGGCAGTTCGCCACTATTCCAAGTTGTGTTCGGTTAATTTCTGCTGCGCCTGGGAATCTAGACCGGAGACACCATGCCTATATCCTCGAACTTTCTTTCTAAATATAGCGACCTCCTTTCTCTTCCTGTCCTGGTGTCTATTATTAAGTTAGCACGAGCTTTCCGAGGAGTAAAGCACTATTTGCAAAACTTGATAGGTCTTTACATTACTAAGTATAATGATATGAATATCCAAATAGATGTAAGTTAGCACTCACGCACTCCTAACCAAGAAATCGGGTTGTTCTACCGAAATTGAGGATTTTAAGCAAGTATTTTGGTATAAAAACCGGGTTTCTGGACAGCCGTGCGTAAGTCCTATAAATTCTATTGTTGCTACATCTTTACATACTTAACAGTTCTTGTCATGTCTATTTCTCCTAAGTTTCTCGGCGGTAGCCAAATCCGCCAAACCTTCCTCGACTTTTATGCTCAGCGGGGACATAAGATCTTGCCGAGTGCTTCTTTGGTACCCGAAGATCCGACGGTGTTGCTGACGATCGCCGGAATGCTACAATTCAAGCCGATATTTCTCGGACAGCGCACGGCCGAATCACCGCGCGCGACGACTTCTCAAAAGTGCATCCGCACCAACGACATCGAAAACGTCGGGCGCACCGCCCGCCACCACACGTTTTTTGAGATGTTGGGCAATTTCAGTTTCGGGGATTATTTCAAGAAACAGGCGATCGCCTGGGCCTGGGAACTTTCGACGGAAGTTTTCGGTTTACCAGCGTCGAATTTGGTTGTTAGCGTTTTCCGAGAAGATGAGGAAGCTTTTGCGATTTGGCGCGATGAAATTGGCATTCCGGGCGATCGGATTCAGCGCATGGGAGAAGATGACAATTTCTGGGAATCCGGCCCGACTGGCCCCTGCGGCCCGTGTTCGGAGATTTACTATGATTTCCACCCAGAGAGAGGCGACAAGATTGACCTCGAAGATGATACCAGGTTTATTGAATTCTACAACCTGGTTTTCATGCAGTACAATAAAGATGCAGAGGGCAATTTAACACCGCTGCAAAATCAAAATATTGATACTGGCATGGGATTGGAACGGATGGCGCAAATCCTCCAGAAAGTCCCCAATAATTACGAAACAGATTTGATTTTTCCGATCGTTCAATCGGCGGCGGAACTTGCCGGGATTGATTACCACAATAGCGATGAAAAAGTCAAGGTTTCGCTGAAAGTAATTGGCGATCACGTTCGGGCTGTGGTGCACATGATTGCGGACGAAATTCGCGCGTCGAATGTGGGTCGGGGTTACATTTTGCGCCGGTTGATTCGCCGGGTGGTGCGCCACGGGCGGCTGATTGGAATTCAGGGCGAATTTACGGTGCGGGTGGCTGAAAGTGCGATCGGCCTTTCGGAAGCAGCTTATCCGAACGTGCGGCTGCGGGAAGCTCAAATTAAGGCGGAATTGGCAAGGGAAGAGGCGCAGTTTCTCAAGACTTTGGAACGCGGAGAGAAGCTGCTGGAGGAAATTCTCAAAAAAGCTCTTGTGGAACAGGCGTCTCGCCTGTCGGTTTCTCAGGGCGGGCGCCTGTCGGTTTCTCAGGGCGGGC
>NZ_JAUBTO010000025.1:9062-32352 GCF_036702495.1 Microcoleus sp. C2D2
AAGATGCCCACCCCACAGTAGAGATTTCTGGTTCTCAGGGCGGGCAAGATGCCCACCCCACAGTAGAGATTTCTGGTTCTCAGGGCGGGCAAGATGCCCACCCCACAGTAGAGATTTCTGGTCAAGATGCTTTTTCTCAGGGCGGGCAAGATGCCCACCCCACAGTAGAGATTTCTGGTCAAGATGCTTTCACTCTTTACGATACCTACGGTTTCCCCTTAGAACTGACTCAAGAAATTGCTGAGGAACAGGGAATTGCTGTGGATGTAGATGGCTTTAAAGCAGAGATGGAGGAACAGCAAACTCGCGGTAAAAATGCTCGCCAAACAATCGATTTAACCGTGCAGGGTTCTTTGGATAAGTTGGCTGAAACAATCCAGGGAACTGAGTTTGTCGGTTATGCTGAATTGTCGAGTTTAGCTGAGGTGGAAGTTATCTTAGTTGACGGCAAATCTGTGGAGGAAGCAGCCGCCGGCACTGAGGTACAAGTTGTTTTGAACCAAACGCCGTTTTATGCTGAATCTGGCGGACAAATTGGGGATAAAGGTTATTTTAACGGCAGCGTTCAGGGAGAGAATGGAGAGGGTTTGTTGGTAAGAGTTGATGATGTGAAGAAGGAATCGGATTTCTTCGTGCATTTCGGCTTTGTGGAACGGGGAACGCTGAGAGTGGGCGATAGTATTACTGCGAAAATTGACAATAGCGGTCGCCGCCGAATTCAGGCTAACCACACAGCAACTCACTTATTACAATCAGCTTTGCGAAAAATTGTGGACGATTCGATTTCGCAAGCTGGTTCGCTGGTATCGTCTGAGAGATTGCGGTTTGATTTCAATTCTCCGCGCGCTGTCACAGCAGAAGAGTTGCATAAAATTGAGGATTTAGTTAATAGTTGGATTGCTGAGGCGCACGCTGCAGTCGTTGCAGAAATGCCGATCGCCCAAGCGAGGGAAAAAGGCGCGACTGCGATGTTTGGCGAGAAGTACGGCGACGTGGTGCGGGTTATCGATTTTCCCGGCGTTTCGATGGAATTGTGCGGCGGAACTCACGTCAGCAATACGGCAGAAATCGGGCTGTTTAAGATTGTTTCCGAAGCGGGGGTAGCGGCGGGAACTCGCAGGATTGAAGCGGTTTCTGGTCAAGCTGTTTTGGACTATTTGAATGTGCGCGATAAGGTGGTGCGCGATTTGGGCGATCGATTTAAGGCGAAGCCTGAAGAATTGCCGAACCGGATTACTAATTTGCAGAATGAGTTGAAGGATACTCAGAAACATTTGGCTGCTGTCAAGTCGGAATTGGCGATCGCGAAATCCGACCAGTTGCTGAGTGCGGCGGAGGCGATCGGCGAATTCAAAATCATTGTAGCTCAATTGGGAGATGTGGATACAGAAGCGCTGAAAACTGCGGCGGAAAGATTGCAGCAAAAGTTAGGAAATGCTGCGGTTGTTTTGGCATCAATTCCTGAACCGGACAAGGTAAGTTTGGTGGCTGCTTTTAGTCCTGAAGTCAATAAGAAAGGATTGCAAGCTGGCAAGTTTATCGGGGGAATTGCTCAAATTTGCGGCGGAAAAGGCGGCGGGCGGCCGAATTTGGCCCAAGCTGGGGGACGCGATGCAAGTAAGTTGCAGTCAGCGTTGGAAAGTGCTCGCAATCAGTTGCTTGAAGGGTTGGGTTAATTAGTCGGATCAGGTGATTTCGGGGAAACTGTAGGGGCGGGTTTTACCAACCATAATTGCCAATTATGGACAATCTGATAAACCCGCCCCCACCCAACCATAAATCACAATGTACATGGTGCCCGTAGGGGCGGGTTCACCAACCATAATCGTCAATAATCGACAATCTCGAAAACCCGCCCCCACCCAACGAAAAATACCAACCTACATTTTCCGATGCGATGCAAATTCCAGGTTGATGTGGGCGATCGGTGGTGGGGGGCGGGTTTATCTAGATTGTTGGTATTCGCTAGATATTGTTGGTGGAACCCGCCCCTACAAAATCTGGGTAAACGTATTGTGCAAAAATCCCTGGTTTTTCCCGCGCAAAAAATGTACAATATCCCAAACATGGGTAGTGCAATGAAAAGCAAAAAACAAACCTATTTCGACCTGATCGAATCCCTGATCAACTCCCCAAGGGACGAACAAATCGCGATCCTGCAAAACAATCTCGAACTAATCGATGATAACTTCACCTCAGTTTTGCCAGAGTGGGCTAATCAAACTCTGGCAGGGATGGAGTCTGAGGAAGCTACAAACATTACTATTAAGATTTTAAACTTCAGTAACTTGATTCAAGAGTTTTCACTGGGTAGCAAAAGCAGCAAGATGGAAATTGCCATTGCAGGATATGAGGTGGCACGGAAAAATTTTAACCGATATGATGATCGCGAAAAATGGGCAGCTACTCAAAATAATTTGGGAGAAGCTTACCGTAACAGAATTAAAGGAGAACAGGGTGAGAATATCGAACAGGCGATCGCATTTTATGAAGCAGCTTTAGAAGTTTACAGCCACGCAGATTTCCCCGAACAATGGGCAGGTACTCAAAATAATTTGGCAAATGCTTACTTCTACATAATAAAAGGAGGAGGGGGTGAGAATATCGAACAGGCGATCAAATTTTATGAAGCAGCATTACAAGTTCGTACCCGCGATGCTTTTCCCCAAAATTGGGCACAGACTCAAAATAATTTGGCAAATGCTTACTTATACAGAATCCAAGGTGAACGGGGTGATAATATCGAACAGGCGATCGAATTTTATGAAGCAGCATTACAAGTTCGTACCCGCGATGCTTTTCCCCAAGATTGGGCACAGACTCAAAATAATTTGGCAATTGCTTACTTATACAGAATCCAAGGTGAACGGGGTGAGAATATAGAAAGGGCGATCGAACTTTTTAAAGCTGCTTTAGAAGTTCGTATTCCCACAGCTTTGCCAATTGACTGTCTGCAAACAGGGCGAAATCTAGGCACTTTAGGATTTGCAGAAAGTTTGTGGGAAACAGCCATCTTCGGCTACGAAAAAGCCATCGAAGCAGTCGAACAAAGCCGCGAGTGGATAACCTCCGACAAACGCAAACGAGAAATCATCGAAGAAAATCTCTATGTGTACGAAAAAATGATGCAATGCTGCATCAATCACCAACAATATGACAAAGCCCTGCAAACAATCGAACGCAGCAAATCCCGCTACCTAGTCGAACTCTTCACCAACAGCGAAATCTACCCCAAAACAGCCACCGAAACCGAGAAACAGCAACTCCAAAACCTGCGCCGCCAAATCGCCGCCTCCCAACAACTCCTAGAAACAGAAACCCCATCTCCTCCCCCTCTTTCCCCCCCCTTACCAACGGGGGGCCGGGGGGGGTTCCCGAAGACTCTCCCTCACAACGCACAACCCAAACCCGCAGCCTCAGCCCCGAATATTTCCAACAACAAAAAGCCAAATTAGAAACAACATCACAGCAACTAACACAACTGCTGGAACAAATAAAACAGCGAGAACCAGAATTCACCCTAACTCAAAAAGTCGAACCCATAGACATCACCAAATTCCAACAAACCTTAGACACCGAAACAGCAATCGTAGAATGGTATATCGGCAATAACTCCAACTCCGACGATAGCTGGGGCGGATCAGCCTTCATCATCACCCGCGACAGCATAAAACCACTCAGATATAGCACAACCGAAATAGCCGAATTAGAAACCTGGAAAAACAATTATCTCGACGAATACCGCAACCAAAAGACCAACAAAATCAGGCAAAACACCCTATCCCAAAAACTCCAAAAACTCTCAGAAATCCTGCGACTCAACGAGATAATCGCCCACATCCCCCCCAACTGCAAACAACTAATCCTAGTACCCCACCGCTACCTGCACCTATTCCCTCTCCACGCCCTACAATTCACCTCAGAAACCCGATTTCAAGAAAAAACCAACTTTCGCGGATACCTCCTCGACAGCTTCCCCGCCGGCGTGAAATACGCCCCCAGCTTGCAACTGCTGGAACTCGTAAAAAATCGCATCACCACCAGAAACTCCCCCCGACCAAATCAGCAACAACTATTTGCCCTCCAGAATCCCACCGAAGACTTATTCAACGCCGACATGGAAGTAGAAACCATCAAAACCCGATTCAATCCGCATCAAGTTTTACTCAAAAAACAAGCCACAAAAACCGCCCTTAACGAAAACCGAGAAAACCTCTCAAACGCCAACAACCTGCACTTTTCCTGTCACGGCATATTCAACTTTGACTCTCCGCTGCTGTCATCCCTAGTTTTAGCCGATTCCCTGGAACCGCAAACCTCACCCCCGCCCCTAGAGTCAAATCAGCCCGAGGAAAAACAGGGCTATGTCACCCTACGCAGTGGCAGAAAAGTCTGTCTAGAAAAATGCCTCACCCTGCGAGAAATCTTTGCCGAATTGCAGTTACCGCAGTGCAGTCTCGTCACACTTTCCGCCTGCGAAACCGGGTTAACCACCTCAACCGCAATGACGGATGAATACATTGGTTTACCCAGCGGTTTCTTGTATGCGGGTAGCATTAATGTTGTCACCAGTCTGTGGGCTGTCGATGATTTTGCCACAGCAATTTTGATGATTAAATTTTATCAGGAATTGCCGGAGGCAGATTCAGTAGCCCTCGCTTTGAATGCGGCGCAAAACTGGATGCGCGGGGTGAGTATGGAGGATTTTCGAGTTTGGGTAGGATTGTTAAATTTAGATGAAAAATCTAGACAAAGTGTGGAATTATGGTTAGCGTGTTCGAGTGAGGAACAGCCGTTTCGCGATCCGAAATATTGGGCGGCATTCTGTGCGACGGGATATTAAGTTAGGCGTGCCATCAGGATTTGGTATGGGCGGGTTTTACAAACAATATATAACGATGACAAACAATCTAGATAAACCCGCCCCCACCCCACCAATAACCCACATCAACCTGAAATTTGCATCGAATGTTAAGATGTAGATGATGATTTTTCGTTTGGTGGGGGCGGGTTTTTGAGATTGTCTGTTTCAGGCAATTATTGTTGGTGAAACCCGCCCCTACGTTGACCGGGATTTTGTAGGGGCGGGTTTAACAAACAATATATAACGATTACGAACAATCTAGATAAACCCGCCCCCGCCCCACCAATAACCCACATCAACCTGAAATTTGCATCGAATGTTAAGATGTAAATGATGATTTTTCGTTTGGTGAGGGCGGGTTTTAGAGATTGTCGATTTCAGGCAATTATTGTTGGTGAAACCCGCCCCTACGAATTTATGTTTTTTCGATTACGGGAGGAATTACAATGGAACCTGAAAAAGTGATCGCTATCTTTCTCAAATGGCTGCACGAAAATCCGAGTATCTTCACGCCGACAGCCTGGAAAAGATTACCCCAATTAGAGGAAGAAATAGCAGAATCCGCAGATGATGAATTGTTTCCCATTGCTTTTACTATCAGCAAGTGGTGTGGCAAGAATGGATTGGGAGAACAATTAAGAGATTGTCTGCGAAAAGATTTCGACGATGCGGGCGAACCCACCCCAAGTACAACACCCCCGCTAACCAATATCACTCAAACTCTGCGTACCAGCATTGAAGATAGCTACAAAAAACTTCAAGAAATCGCAGCAAATAATCAATCAGATACCAGCAATGACTCCAACTAGCAAAATCTATAACTGATGAAATCTGGGACGAGACACGGTACAGTGATTTTATGGATTTGTTTTTGTACCGAAATAAGATTCTTCGCGCTTATCACGATAGCCGCAAGCTTTACGCCGTGACTCGCGAGGAATACAAACAAATTGAACTGGATATTGACAAGACTTTTAAGTATTTGCCACGAGATCAACCTCAGCAGAGGCAATCGAAAGGTGCGGGTTTAAAGGAGGAAGAATTAAAATCTCTGCAAACTCAGATGATTGAGATGCCGCCTCGGGCTGTGAAGTATGCCCGAATGCTGATTGATTTGGAGTTTCGCCAAAATACGATCGCCATTAACGCCCAAAATTACCAAGATAAATTAAATAAAATAAGTCTTGACATCAAAGCAGCTAAAAAGTACAATGATAGTGATGCCGATTTAAGTTTCCTCGAAACATTCAGTAAAGAAACTTGCCCGCAGTTTCAAAGGCAGATTCAAGCAGATTTAGGCTATTTCAAACACGGTGTCGGCTTGCTCGACCAAGCAACCGAGGCAATTCGAGCTATTGTGGCGATCGAAGAAGCTTATCGGAATGCCAAACTAGAGGTAACGATTCAAGCTGTCGGCTTTGGTTTGGGAGTAGCCGGGGTGGTGACTGGAAGTGCTCCTTATTTAATTAAACAAGACCCGCCGAACCAGATGGTTGCTTTGCCTTTCCTGAAGGTGGGAATTAATTCTTTTGCGTTGGTATTGTTGATTAGTATCGGTGCGGGGGTTGTGGTTTGGGGTGTGGTTATGCTGAGTGCCAATTCCAAGAATCTATTAGGTAAGTTCAAGAATCTACTCGGTAAAAATAAGCAGTTGCCGCCGCAATAGACTTGAATTGCATAAATCCTTGATTAATACGGAAACCGCAGATTTAAGGCAGATAAACACAGATTAACGCAGATAATTTTGAGATTGTTTGCGAATGAGTGCAAGAAGCCTAATCATCCCGGTTCCGGGGGGGGCAAATTGCCCGCCCCAGAAAAAGATTAGCCTTAATATTGAGGTACAGACGGGTCTACTTCTTCACTCCAAGCAGTAATTCCGCCCTTAACATTAATCCCCTCAATTCCAGCTTCCTTCAAAATCCCCAAAGCCTTCGCAGAACGCCCGCCCATTTTGCAGTGTGCAATCAGGCGGTGTCCGTTCAACAATTCCTTGACTTTAGCGACACCTGCGCCTTGTTCGATATCCGGCAAAGGAACCAAAACTGACCCAGGAATTTGACAAATTTGATACTCGTTGGGATTGCGAACATCCAACAATACAAAATCCTTCGCGCCGCTGTCGATTAACTCCTTAAGTTCCGTGACAGTCATCTCAGAAATTTGCGTTTGCTGACTTGCTTCCTGCGCTTTAGCTTGAGGAATGCCGCAGAATTGTTCGTAATCGATTAACTTTTCAATTACTGGGCGCACTGGATTCGGCCGCAGTTTCAATTGCCGGAACGTCATCTCTAAGGCATTGTAAAGCAACAGTCTGCCGCTCAAAGTAGTGCCTTGACCCAAGATAATTTTGATAGCTTCCGTTGCTTGGATAGAACCGACAACTCCGCACAAAACGCCTAAAACGCCGCCTTCGGCACAAGAAGGAACCATGCCGGGAGGCGGGGGTTCCGGGTACAAATCGCGGTAATTCGGGCCGCCTTCGTAGTTGAAAACTGTTGCTTGCCCTTCAAATCGGAAGATGGAACCGTAGACGTTGGGCTTGTTTAGAAGCACGCAAACGTCGTTCATCAAATAGCGAGTCGGGAAGTTGTCCGTGCCGTCGATAATGATATCGTAAGGAGTCGCAATGTCGATCGCATTTTCGGAACTAACGCGAGTTTCGTACAAATCAACTTGACAAAAAGGATTAATTTCTAAAATCCGATTTTTAGCCGACTCAATCTTCGGTTTCCCAACCCAAGAAGTGCCGTGAATTACCTGCCGCTGCAAGTTGGAATGGTCAACAATATCAAAGTCTACAATCCCAATGCGGCCAACACCGGCGGCTGCTAAATAAAGCAGCAGCGGCGAACCGAGGCCTCCCGTACCGATGCAGAGCACGCTGGCAGCTTTGAGACGCTTCTGCCCTTCCAATCCAACTTCTGGGAGGATGAGGTGGCGAGAGTAGCGTTCGTATTCTTGTTTGTTGAGCTGGATCTCGTCCAGATTAGGATTTAGCATGATATTGTGTGTAGCGCCGATTTAGAATTATATCCTATCTGAATCTTTCGCCTTTTTACGAGTTTGTTATTTTTACTAATTATTTCTTAATCTGAGTCGGTTCGACTGCGAGAATTTCCTCTGCTTGAAAGTTCCCCTCTCCGTCAAGACTCCAACTGCGGAGGTCTTCCCAACAGCCTTGTCGGACGGACACAATGATATAAGAGTATTCGGCCCAGGCCAAGGTCCGATCGCACTCTGAGGGCACTGCCGGACAATCGGTGTGAGAATGATATATACCGATAATATCCAGAGTGCGATCGCGCCCATATTTCATCGCCCGCAACATATCTTCGGGCTTAATAGCATATCTGCGTTTTTCTGTCAATCCCTTTTGTTCGGGCCAATTCTCCTGGGCTTCCGCACTCCAAGCATTTTGAGTCGGCCAAACTTCTACTAAAGTTTTAACACCGCCAGTAACTCGACCGAGCAACAAACCGCAGCATTCTTCAGGATATGTGCTTTCGGCGTGGGTGCGCATGGATAAAATTTGAGAGTCGGAAAGTGCGATCGGCTGCATGGGATTTTATTTTAGATTTTATTGTAAAGTGCGATCGGGCTTTTTTTAACGAACCGCGAAGGCGCGAAGGACACGAAGCAAGACAAGAGAAGGGAAGAGAAAGAGTTTACTATTGATTTGAGGTTCCTGTAGCTGTTTGCAAAACAGTTCTATAAGCAATGACAGCTTCAGTTTGGTTAACATATCCTACATATTGACTCAATACTGAAAAGTCTAACTCCGGCAAAAATTCACTGCTGGAAATTAACTCATAACCAGACTCCCGCAAGCGGTACAGATAAAATTGATCGTTAGCCCAAAACCAAACTTCAGGAACCTGCAAACCGCGATACACATCCAGCTTGTCAACTCCGCCGCTAGTCAGAGCAATTTCTATTACAATATCCGGGACTTCTGCAAGTAAACCTAAACAGTAACACTCATCTGGTTGAGCACCCCGTCTCACAAGTTCGCGGCGAAATGTAGCATTTCCGTAACCGTTGAGATTAATTAGCCTTTCAACTGCATAGGTTTCTATCAACCGGGCAATAATTTTTTTGAGCCTTTCGTGTTCTGGCGAAGTCGTCATAATAATTTCTAACGTTCCTTCCAAGTAAGTCATCCTGGGGAATTCATCGACAAACATCTCAGAAAGTTGCTCGTATTGCTCCCAATTTACCTCATATAAAATAATGCGCTGTTCCGTAGCAGGTTCGAGAGTTTTTGGATCTAAAAGTAACATAATTAATTACCTGACTTAGATATCTAAACGTTAGATTTTTCCGATATTTCTCACGCTTCTTCTCTGTGTCCTCTGCGCCCTCTGCGGTTCGCAAAAAAAGTGAATGTAGGGTGCGCTACGCAGGCGCGCACCTTACCCTTTAGTTAATGTAGCTATCTAGCCCTCAATTGCAATCAAGTTGGAGTTTGCTGCAATTCGGGCCGCTCCTCTGGAACGATCGCACCTCCGACAGGACATACCTGCAAACAAATACCGCAGTCAATGCAGGTATTAAAATCAATCCAAAACCAATCAGTACCCTTGACATTTTTGCCCGGACCCGGGTGAATGCAAGCAACCGGACAAGCGCTGACGCAATCAGCAACTCCCTCGCAAATATTCGTAACGATAGTATGTGGCACAGTGTTCTCAATTCTTCAAATTTGGTGGACGAACTAGAAATAACTTTTCACTGGGAGCGGAATCTAAAGCCTCAGTTTTTCTTCTAATTTAACATTGAAAACAGACGTTATCGAGGTTGATTCGATTTGCCAAGCAGCCCGAACAAATCTTCAGCCACAGCTTTGTGACCGTCTTTGTCAAGGTGAACCGTATCAAATTTAGTATACATCGGGGCAAAACGACCCTCTTTTTGAGCAATTTGCGATCGCCCGCGGCGAACTCCTTCAGTAGAATCGACATAGGGTAAACCAAGAGACTTACTAATTTCCCCAAGTCGCTTACCCGCATCAATAGTCAGCCGCTGTCTAGGTACTTGCTGTTCGTTATCAGAAAAACCGTCAAAAGCCATAAACCGAGTAGGCAAGTAAACTACAGCCAAAGAGCGGCCGTCAGCCGCAACAGAGTCCCTGAGTACACTCAAATCCGTCTCGAATTGCTTCCAAGCACGTTCGGCGATATCGTTCGGAAAATCAGCCTGCTGCCAACCCAAGGCTAGGGTTGCGCCCAAAGGAACCTCCGGTTTGAGGTTGTTGTTTGCCAAACCCAGGAAGTACAAGCATTTTTGGGAGTTGATTTTCAGCCAAGACGGGGTAGCGAAGATTTTCAACAGGTTTCTCAGACCCGTCAGCTTGGATTTGGCAATTGGCTGCAGATAAGGGTTTGCAATCACTGATTTGTCATCGCGACGAAACCAGGTCATTGAGACCAAGTTGTTGTCTACCGCCAGTACCACTAAATCTGGCTGGTACTGAGACCACAGGTTGCGGTAAACTGTGTTGATTTCCTTGAGTGTATAACCCTCTAGAGCGCTATTGATGTAGGTTGCTTTAGCACCGTTTTTCTGAAACACAGTTGCTAGCTGAGCTGGCCAAGTATCTTCAGCAGCAATCCCTGTACCGAAGGTGGTGGAATCTCCCATTCCCAGGATTCGCAACTCGCCTGGAGCTTTTTTAATCGGCACCACAGGGCCACGATTGCCGGGACTGCTAACGGCGATGGGATGACCGCCTGTGAATTGCCGATCGTAAACATTATTGGTATACTCACGAGCAGTCACTTGCAGGATTGCTTCTAATAATACAACTGCCAACAATACCTTTGACAAATCCACAGCAATGTAGCGAACTGTGGTTTTTAAATTTTCAATGGCCTTGTCATTAAATATCTGACTCATAATTTTTCAAGGCGATTAGAACTGGAAGTAAAGGAAATTTGAACTTGAGGCACCGGCGAAGGTAAACATTAGCGCGATCGCCATTGCACAAGTAATCCACTTGAGCGAATTTGGGTGGTTTTGTGTCCAACTCATCCATTTTTGCTTCAAATCCCACCATTCAACTAGCAGAATTGTTGCCATGTAGAACAGCGGCCGATAGTCAATAGGTATTCGCCCGTCAGCCAAGGTCAATATCCGCTGCAATACAACAACCGCACTGTTCAAATCCGATGCCCGGAAGAATATCCAAGAAGTACATATTAGAAACAAGGTAATCAGCCAGCGGATTAAATACTTCATTTTAGAAGTTGGCTTAGATGAAAGTTTAGTTGCTCGTTCAATGGAGAGCATTGCTCCTTGCAAACCTCCCCAAACAACCCAGTTCCATCCAGCACCGTGCCAGAGGCCTCCCAGCAGCATGGTAATCATTAGGTTCGCGTAAGTGCGGAGATTTCCGCCCCGATTCCCGCCTAGAGGAATGTAGAGGTAGTCGCGCAACCAATTTGACAGCGAAATGTGCCACCGGCGCCAGAAATCAGTAATGCTATAGGCTAAATAAGGTTTCTCAAAATTTTTCGGCAGTTCAATTCCCAATAGGCGAGCCGAACCGATCGCAATATCCGAATAACCCGAAAAGTCACAGTAGATTTGAACGGTATAAGCTAATGTACCCAGCACAAGCCCCAGCCCGGAAACATTTTCTGGACTGGCAAAAACTTCGTTGGCTATTGGTGCGATCGAATCAGCTACATAAACTTTTTTCAGCATCCCCCAGACAATCTGGGCAATACCGCTGCGGATCGCAATCGTGTCTACCGATGACTCACAGGCAAACTGGGGCATGAGAACCTCGGCGCGGACGATCGGCCCAGCCAGCAGGCTAGGGAAGAAAATCACGTACAGCGCTACGTCTAGGATTGACTTTTGAGCCTTGGTAACGCCCTTGTAGACATCGACTATATAGCTAATTGTTGAGAACGTGTAAAATGAAATACCCAGAGGTAATAGCAGGTTCAGTTGAGGCCAAAGCCTAAATCCCAACAGCGAATAACTCGAGTCTAAGAAGAAGTTGGCGTACTTGAACACAAACAGAGTGCTAATAACTACAGCCAGAAAAGTAATTAATGCCGTAGTTCGGTTTCTCTGTTGAGTCGAATCCTCGATGATTCGAGCTGTTTTATAAGCCAGCAGGGTATAGCCAACCATTAAAATTGAGTATGGTACGCTCCAAGCCCAATAAAAAGAGTAGCTAGCCAATAGCAAAAACCAACGTCGGTAGTGCGGTGTCAGTAAGTAATACACATACACCACAACTACCAGGAATCCTAAAAACAGTGTGGAGTTAAACAGCATTTTTTACTTTTACTCTTCAACTGGGAACTCACGCTCACAATGCTACCACGAACTAAAACCGATAGAGGATCTTACTCAGGGATGCAGAAACCGGGTTTTTGTATGGAAAAACGCCTTTACAGCAATGGATTTAGGGTAAAAAATTACTTTTTTTACGTTTTTTGTACAAGGTTTGTTAGAGCCACGGCTTCTCTAATAAGTCGGGGCTCTGGGTGTTCTCTAGCAGCTCTTAATTTACCGTTTCAATTGTTGGCAATCCTTCGGCATTTACCCAAGCAATTTGAGTAATTCGTCGATCGCGCGCGTATTCCCGCGCCGCCTCCTCCGTCTCCCGACTCTCCAAATCTATTTCCACCCGAACTAGGTGAGTAGACTCTCGGAGTTTGCGAGCGTAAGCAAACGCGGCGGCACTAGCTTCAGGAGTTTGAGCCACAACCAACCAGTCGCTGGCTGGCGTCTCCGTGGGCAATTGCCCCTCTGTCAGCAAAACTTGATGCAAATCTTCAATATTCAGACAAAACCCGATGCCGGGAGAATTTTGCCCTTGGGGGTCGAACAGTCCCAACAGTTGGTCGTAGCGCCCTCCTTGTCCTAAAACTCGCTGTCCACTCTTGCTGCTGCTGACAACTTCAAACACAATTCCAGTGTAGTAGTCAAATGTTTGAATTAAACTCAAATCCAGGTGAATGTGGGATTTTAGATTGGGAATTTTTGACTGGCATTGGTACAGCAATTCGATCGCCGATTTGAGATTGTTTAACGCCGATTGCTGCGGCAAATCTAAATCTAGTTTGGCAACAATTGGCAATACCTCTTCTGGGCGGCCGCGCAAGTCAAATAACAGCAGTGCTCTTTCTCGCAATTCGGTTGACAGCGGCAAAGTTTCCAAGGCAATTCGATCGAGATTGGCGATCGCCCCCCGAACTTTCTGGCGCACGTTTGGCGGAAACGGTTCTAGCAATGTTGCAGTCAAGCCCGCTTCTCCCAAAACCAAATGCCACTCATCAATTTCCAAGCTTTGCAAGCACTCAGACAGCAGCAGCAGCACTTCCGCATCCGCAACCGCCCCCCCCGCGCCGAGCAACTCTACCCCAGCTTGATAGAACTCCTGTTGCCCGCCTGAGCCAGTATCTGGGCCTTTGCGGAACACGTTGGCGTTGTAGTAGAGGCGAAACGGCTGCCAGCGAGTCCCGGCCATCACGGCAGCCGCCCGGGCGATGGATGCTGTCAATTCCGGCCGCAAACCGAGTTCTCCATCCTCGGCGTCTTGCAGTTGAATTAAGGTCGATCGGTCGATCGCGCCCCCAGCCATCAAAGTTTCCAGCCGTTCTAGAGTAGAAGTAATAATCCGGTGATAGCCCCAGCGGTGAAAAACCTGCTGTAAGCGCCGTTCGATCGAAATTTTTTGAGCAACGTCAAGGGGCAATAAATCTCTTGCACCCGATGGGGGTTGGTGAACCATATCAATTTTAGATTTTAGACTTTAGATTTTAGATTGGGCTTAGAAGCTTAGCTTTAGGGGACGGTGGTAAAGTCTAACGAGGCCAGCCTAACATTCGACTTTAACAAATTAAGGTGTCATCTGAATTTTAGATTTTAGATTTTAGATTTTAGATTTTAGATTGGGCTCAGAAGCTTAGCTTTAGGGAAGGGTGTTAAAGTCGAAGGAGGCCAGCTTAACACTCGACTTTAACAAATTAAGGCGTCATATCCTTTTCGTTTGCATCGAAATAATCATTTTCTTGCGTCAGTGCGATCGTCCCGTTCTTTCCAGAGCACCCGCGATCGCGGGACGATCGCACTGACAGTATAATTACGATGTCACCGGATTTGATATCACCAAGTCTTGATTGTTTTGCTCGATATCACTCCACTGCTGTGCAGTTCACCATTTTCTCAATATTCAAGACTTACAACTCACAACTTCTCACTTCTTCTTCCCGCCAAACAAACTTGCAAAAAATCCCGGTTTCTCGTCACCTTTTTTGCTCTTTGCGGAAGCTTGTTCCAGCTTTTTCTTCACCTCCAAAGCCGTCGGTTCTTCAGGATTTGATGCCAAAGCTTTGTTCATCTCAAGTTTTGCCATTGTGGCTTGATCTTGTTGAAGGTAACACATTGCTAACAAAGCGTGGGCCTGGCTGTGTTTCGGATCGCGTTTCACCCCTTCTTTCAACTCTAAAATTGCTTTGGCGTAACTTTTGCTGTCCATGAATCCTTGAGCTCGGCGGCAATAAGCTTCGGCCGGCGAGTCTTGGACTTTGGACCCAGATGGTGCTGGAGTTGCGGTGGCTGGGGTGGCTGGGGTGGCTGGGGTGGCTGCTGCTGCTGCTGTTTTTGCTGTGCTAGTTGGGGTTGCGGCTTTTGGGGGTGAACCGGCAGCAACCCCAACACCACCACCCATGCGCTCTTTTCGCAGCAGGTAAACCATGTTGAGTTCGCTAATTTG
The DNA here is from genome assembly GCF_036702495.1 of Microcoleus sp. C2D2. NCBI lineage: Bacteria > Bacillati > Cyanobacteriota > Cyanophyceae > Oscillatoriales > Microcoleaceae > Microcoleus > Microcoleus sp. C2D2. The sequence goes on from NZ_JAUBTO010000025.1 coordinate 23,666, forward strand.
ATCGATCGCCTCTTGCGTTTCCTTAACTGATTCGTACTGTTTGAGAGCGAGTTTGCTAACTGCTGTTTTGTAAGCTTGTTCCCAATCTTTAGCGGTAGCTAACTGTTTGGCTGCTTCGCTTTCGATTTGCATTTTCGCCTGTTCTTTAACGACGCGCTTGGCGATGGCTGCTAATAGCAGGTTGTATTCTTTGCGCTCGCTTTCCTTGGAGAATTTGTTGTAAGCCGGATTGACGACTTTTGACAAAAATTGGTTAGCCCAATCTTTATCGGCTTGGCTTTCAAAAGAGCAAGTATCCGAATGCAAGCGGCGGGCGATTTTCATGTAGCGCTTGCGGATGTCGTTATACTCGGCGTCTAAGGGAACTCCCAAAATTGCGTGCTGATCTGTAAAGTCATACTTGAACAGCCCTTTTGTCATTTCAAAAGACATAACTTTTACTCTTCCTTTCCTGGCTTTTCACTATTCTTTAATGTAGCTTGAGTAAAGGGGTTCTGACCCCCGTACTACGCCCGATCTCTTGCTGCAGGCACATTACCCCAGGAAGATAAGGGAGGAACTGCTAGCAGTGCGCCACTGAGTTCGGCGTGTATTTTGCCGTTTGTGGCCAAAATCCGACCCGAGTTCATCTCAAAGGCACTGCCGTCATAAGCTGTAATTTGACCTCCGGCTTCGGAGACGATGACTGCACCGGCTGCTACGTCCCAAGGGCCGAGTCCCCGTTCCCAGTATCCGTCCGATCGCCCCATCGCGAGGTGTGCGAGGTCTAGGGATGCCGAACCGCTGCGCCGCACGCCTTGGGTGAGGTGGGTGAGGTGACAGAATTCGGCATAATTATTGTCTGCTGTTTCGCGCCGATCGTATGCAAAGCCAGTGACTAGCAAGCTGGTTCTCAATTCTGGGATTTGAGAAACTTCGATCGGCGACCGGTTGCAAGTTGCTCCCAATCCTTTGCCTGCCCGAAACAATTCGTTATGCAAAGGGTCGTAAATTACTCCCATTTGTGGTATACCGTCAATTAAAAGTCCGATCGACACGGCCCAAAAAGGATATTGGTGAGCAAAATTGGTTGTGCCGTCTAAAGGGTCGATCGCCCACAGGTATTTGCTGCTGGCATCTCCTAATTTGCCGGATTCTTCGGCGAGGATGGCGTGGTCGGGTACGTGGCGGCCCAGAATTTCTAAGATGACGGCTTCTGAGGCTTTGTCGGCTTCTGTGACTAAATCGCCCGATCGACCTTTTTCTTGAATTTTTTCTAAATTTCCGCAGTAAGATTGCAGGACGGAACCGGCGGCTAGGGCTGCTTCGGTGGCTATTTCTAAGAAGTTTTGCAGTTGATTGTCTGTCATTTGTTAGTTGTTATAGCAGAAGGAAGAGGGAAGAAGGAACAAGGAAGAAGGAACAAGGAAGTACGAACCGCGAAGACGCGAAGGACACGAAGGAAGAGGGAAGAGGGAAGAGGGAAAAATGAAATCATTGCTCATTAGTTGTTAGTTATAACTGAGTAGTTTTTATTCATTGACTAATGACTAATGACTAATGACTAATGACTAATGACTATTTCCGATTTTGCTCGCGGAATTCTGCGGGAGTTTGGCGCAGGGCTCGTTCTGGATTCCACAGGCCTTTACCCATGAGTCTCGCCCATTCTTGAGCGTTCACGAGTCGCTGCTGGTATTTGGTGTTGGGCGATCGCACTGAGGCCAGGGCATAACCTTCTTTGATTAGCTGTTCGTTGAGCAAATTTTTATCTTGCCACAAGTAGGCTAGTTTGCGATCGAACTGGTCTTTCTGTTCGATGTCTGATTCTAACAATACCTGTTTTCCCCCTGTTAGCTCTTCTAGTCTTTGTTTGGCTGCTTCTCCCCAAGGCTGCTGTTTTAAATCCGGCGCATCAATACCAATCAGCCTGATTTGTTCTAATAAGGCTATTTTGTTGGCTGTACTGATAACTTCGATTGTTTGGCCGCTGATGGCCCTTTCTACTTTGGCGATCGTACCTTGGGGAATTTCTGGTTTTTGGCAGCTAGCTAGCAACAGACAAAGGGCGATCGCACATAATCGATAAACCATGGATAATTGGTAGTTGATAATTTATCAAATTTCCTCACTGCTTTGTAAAACTTATCTAAACTTATCTAAAGCCATCTTTAGAGCATCCGAGTTTACTTCCTACGCTATTGGGCGCAACGTAGTGGAGGGAGTCGGCTATCCCAAGATCAGTAGGCTATCCCCCTCTAGCCGAGGGTTCCCAGTTCAAAATATTCATACTGGCGTTAAGATCGCGATCGATAGATCTACCACAAGCAGGACAGTCATAAGTCCGAAGACCCAATGGCATATCTTTTTTGCTGCCACAATTAGAGCAAGTTTTAGAACTAGGAAACCATTGGTCTACCAGCACTAAATTCGCTCCATACATTTGGCATTTGTAATCGAGTTGACGCTTGAACTCGTAAAACCCAATATCTGATATCGCCCCCGCCAGCTTGTGATTTGCCATCATCCCTTTTATATTCAAGTCTTCTATTTTGATGAGCTTGAAAGTCTTGGCTAAGTAAGTTGTTAACTTGTGTAGGAAATCTTTACGAATACAAGCTATTTGGGCGTGAATTCGGCTGATTTTGTTGTAAGTTTTACGCTGGTTATTGGAACCTTTTACCTGCTTGGACGCTTTTCGCTGTAAACTGGCAAGCTTGGTTTTCGCACGGGCTTTCAACGGTTTTGGTGCATCAAAAACTTGCTGGTTTGACAGGGTGGCCGCATACTTAATACCTACGTCGATTCCTACGGCTGCCTGAGATTGATCTACTGGTAAACGTTCTGCATCAACACAGAATGAAATAAACCAGCGACTTCCTTCTTTTGAGATAGTGAAAGTTTGAGACACGTAACCACATTCTAGTGGCTCATGAAGGCGAAACGTCCCCAATGTAGGAATCTTGATGGTTTTGCCAGCACTTAGCAGAACTTTCCCATTGGATGAATCGACCGTAAAAGATTGACCGTGGCGGCGGCCGGCGAATTTTGGATGACCTGCTTTCCCGGAACGATATCGACTAAACGCATCTTTCAAGTCAATTAAAGCGTTTTGGTAGACTCGGCTAGACAACTGGTTCATCCAAGCAAATTCAGGCTGTTTCTTGACGTGGTTGGTGAGAACTTTTTTAACTTCGTTGAGCACCTTCGAGTCCGAAAGCTTGCCCTCACTATACATTTGAGTCCGCAAGCTTAACCCGAAATTGAAGACGACCCGCCTAAATCCTGCGTGTTTTGCCATCAAGGTCGCTTCATTGTTATTCAATTTTAGCGCTCGTTTGACAGCAAACATAGTTAAGCTTACCTATAGTTGCGGGTTTGGTAAATTATAGACAAGTTTAGCAAACTATTTGGCTATTTAGTCTCACTCTTCATCCAACGGCAAACCTGCTCTAACTTTACCTTTGCCGAAGTAACGACCGAATTGCAGTTCGTACACTTCGTCTTCGTCTTGTGTCTCTACTTCGATGTTGGAACGCGGATAGCTGACGCACAGCAGGGCATAACCCTCTTTTTGCAGTTCCACCGAAAGCCCCATTGCTTCAGGCTGGTGCAGTTCTCCCGAGTTGACGCGCACCGCACAGGCTGTACAAGCGCCGTTGCGGCACGAAAAGGGCAATTCTACTCCTTGGTTTTCCGCGCTTTGGAGGATGTAGCGGTCTTCGGGTACTCGCACGGTGTGGCGATCGCCTGTCTGTCTGTTATGAATTTTAATGGTGTAAGAGCGAGTCATGGAATTTTAGATTTTAGATTTTAGATTTTAGATAGGGGTTTGGCGGGCAAAATCCTTTAGATTAAGGGGTTTGCGACACCGGGAGGAGAACCCAAGCCCGATCGTTTGACACCCTACCCACATTAAACAGTAAATTTATCCCGTTACCCCTTCCCAAATCAGATTTGTTCTGCTAATATAGTTTAGCTGTGGCTAAATGAATTAATTTAGCCCTGGAGAGGTGGCCGAGCGGTTGAAGGCGCACGCCTGGAAAGTGTGTTTAGGGCAACTTAACGAGGGTTCGAATCCCTCCCTCTCCGTTAAACAAGCTGTTTAGGCAAAAAAAACAGCTTGCCAAAAAAATCTCTGATCTGAGATAAATACTTTGATTATTAGCGAGATCCCTTGAATTCTTTTAGAAAGCTCAAGGGATCTCGCTTTTCAATGTTTGAGTGTAATTTAGGGCGATCGCGCCGAGAATAAACGCCCAGATATAATGCCAATACTAGAAAACCATAGTGACCTACACCAATCGCCAGCGATATGGTCTAGGAGCGTCACTTAATTGTTTTTTGCAAATTTATCTTTGGACTAATCATACGTTAATTCCGCAACGCCCAAGGGTCAGATGCCTCTGGTCTGGGCATCGGGCATCGGGCATCGGGCATGGGTAATAGTTAGTGGTTACTGGTTAGTAGTTTTTCTAATCACCAATAACCCATGCCCTATTCCCAATGCCCTATTCCCAATTAAATGAACAAGCTAGGTGAGATTTTAAAATAATCGCCTAGTGCCTTAGCTTGTGCCTTGCTAATCGCTCTTTTCCCATTCACCACCTCAGACACCACACCGCTCGATCCAATGATACCTACTAAGTCCGCTTGACGGGTGCCGCTGGATTCCATGATGTGTTGCAAAATCTCATGAGGCTCCGATTTGTCCATCGGATAATTTTCTGTCTCATAAACTTCAATCAGCGTGACTAACAGCTTGTATAAAGCTCTCTCCTCTGGAGTGAGGTTTTTAGCGAACGTTAGCCGTTCTGCTAATGCCAGGAGGCGATCGTATTCCTCTTCGGTTTCGATCGCCCTAGGAGCAATTTCTGCAAGCAATTTGCTATAAGTGGCTCCATCAAAAGTAATGGTCATTTTTCCATTTGTCTTTTTCGTATTCAGCGTGGGTTAGGAAATATTTATAAAAAATAGTTTGCTCCTCGTAGTCGATGCCGACAATCAGGCGATATTCGTTGCCTTTGATATTAAAGACTGTGAAGTTTCCTACTGCTTCGGCATCCCGGTAAATCTTGCGAACCTCGTCCAAATTCTGCCATTCTGCTTGCTTTACAGTTGCGTTCCAGCTATCAATTTGATTTTTGACATCGGGATACTGGGCAGCATCTTTACGGAGGTTGCGGATCGTGATTAGGTGCATTTGTTTTTCTTTGGTTTTTTCTTTTGTTTGCCATAGCTTTTCATTTCTATTGATTAGGAGAGTTCCTATGCTTATACTCTCATATTGAGAGGAAAATGTCAAGGCCCGATCGAGTAAAAATTCTTTAACCCACTCCAAGTGGGTTTTGTCTGTGTAGGCGCGGTTGGAAACCGCAGGCTTTGTCTTTAATCCCACTCTTTCTCCCCCGACTCGATCCTCATCCTGTAAAAAAAGCTTCTAGCAGCGTGGTTCGGGCGATCGCCTCGCAAAATCCGGGAATAATTGCTAAAATTGTAAAGAAAAGTAACAAAAGTATATTTTAAGTGGCTTATGAAAATTAGCGAAATCCAAGCAGCGCTGCAAAGTTCGGATTCTCAAGACAGGCTGCGGGGGGTAACGGCTCTGAGAAAGTGCGATTCTGCAGTGGCGCTACCGATGTTGCTGAGCAAAGTGGACGATCGGGAGTTTATGGTGCGATCGTTCGTGGCGATGGGATTGCGGCGGACTCAAACTGCGGAAGCTTTTGCGGCGCTGTTAAAAATGATGCAGTTCGATCGCGATCCGAACGTGCGCGCTGAAGCCGCTAACTCTTTGTCAATGTTCGGAACCGAGGCAATTTCTCACTTGGTGGAAGCTTTCCGCCGCGATGACAATTGGCTCGTCCGCCGCAGTATCATGGCTCCGCTGTATGAAATGCAGTGTCCTGATGCAGTATTTGAAATTTGTGCGATCGCTCTTGGCGGCGAAGATTTACCAGTTCAGGAAGCAGCAATTGACGGATTTGGTCTGCTGGCAAATACCCCGAAGCAAGAAGAGGCTTTGCAGCAATTATTACCTCTAGTAAGTTCGGATAACTGGGGAATTCGGCTGCGAGTTGCTCGCGCGCTCAGCAAATTTGACAATCCTCAAGCTCGCGCTGCTGTGAGCTATTTGGCAAAAGATCCAGATCATCGGGTTGCAGGTGCGACTTTGGAAGCTTCGCTTTAAAACCAGGGCTTACAGCCTCAAGCAGACCTTAAACTCTTAAACCCGCCCCTAGATTAGCCCGATCGCCCTCACAATATTACGGATTGTTACTTTGTTTCTAATAAACGAGACAGGGGCGATCGGCATCCTTGACGATCGCTCTTAGTTTTGCCATCTGAGTTAATTCGCCATGTACCAGCCTTTTTGGAAATACCTAGAGCAATAGCTGTTTCAAAGCTTTGATTTGCAAAGTCGCCCCATTTCTTCCGCGTTGGAAGTTAATGTCAGCGAATGCGGCAAAACCCCAGCTACTATCGGCAGTTGGTGTTACGACTGTCGGCAATTACGGAAAATCCGCTACACTAACATCGATGCGGGTGAATCTGCTCAAGTTTTTAATTGCGTGATTTATCCGACTCACAATTACGATTTGCCGCTGTTGGGAATTTACCTCTTGTTTTTCAGCAAGAATAAAATTTTGGTAGTTCTCGACTTTCAACCGCTATTTAGAGATGAGGCTTATATAGCAAAATACGTTCAACCTCTAAAATCGCTCCGCGATAAGTACGAGGATTTGAACCAAAATTTAGAAAGGAAATTTTATGACGCCAATCAGTATTTTTATAAATACTTGCTGTTCGCCCAAACAGAGGCAGAAACTTTCTAAAATGGGGTGGCTCCAGCTTATAAACACTATTGAGATTTCTACTGAAAAATGCTGTGGTCAGCACAACCGCTGACTGACTCATAAAATATCCACCGCAGCGTTAAAGCTCAAAAAGATTATGACCAGTACAGTGCAGACATAGAAACGGTTTCGGGATTTTTTAGCAGTTATTTCGGTCACGAATTGGCTGAGAAACTTCTTGAGATTTTTTTGTTTTAAGATGCTGTGCCTTTAGCTGTAACCGCGAACTCGCGATTACCACTAAGTTTACATATATTTCTCAAAAAAACCAGCTCGCAGTAAGGACTAAAGTCATGACTACAAACCTCTCGATTGAGTAGGTAAAATCTCAAATCTACAATCGACCGGGGAAAAACTTTATTTCTTACTAGAGACCTGTGGATTGAAGAGGTATAATCTAAAATCTAAAATATAAAATCGATATCACTCTCGATCGGCATTTTTTAGATGAGGCGATCGCCAGCGATGAAAAATCGCTTAGACTTACAGTATTACTTGATTCCAGAAAGCTTTGAAGTCAAGAAAGCTACAGTCGGCAAAGGGAAAAAACCAACTCAGGAAATCGTAACTACCAGTTACCCTTTTGCATCAGAGAAACTGCGGCAAATTCCGGCGGCTCACGTTCAAGAGGGCAGCAGCTTGCAAGTTCTCTATTTTGTGATATTCCCGCATCTTAACTTTGATTTGCCGTTTTTTGGCGCGGATTTGGTAACGCTGCGGGGCGGCCATTTAAGTGCTCTGCATATGCAGCCTCTGTTTGGCGGCGACGCTGACTACCAGGCTAAGTATACTGCGCCGATCGAACAAATTTTTCAAGCTCATCAACCGCACCTTCCCTGGGGTGGCGACTTTCCTCTGGAAGCGAAGCAGTTTTTCTCGCCGCCGTTTCTGTGGACTCGCCCCAAGGAAACGGAAGTTGTGGAAACTCGCGTTTTTGCAGCGTTCAAAGACTATCTGGCCGCTTATTTGGATTTGGTCGATCGCGCCGAACCCGTGACATCGGGCGCAAAGTTAGATAGTATCTTACAAGCTCAACTGCTCTATCTGCGGTATCGTGCCGAAAAAGACCGGGCCCAGAGAATGTTTAAGCGGTTCTACGGCCAGGAATGGACGGAAGAATACATTCACGGCTTTTTGTTCGATTGGGAACAGAAGCTGCCACAATTGGTAAGTAACAAGAATTAATTTTAATACAAGCTTCAGCCACTATACTAATAAGTGTAGGTTGGCATGAGGAAAATGCCAATGGTCAAAAAAAATCGCAATGTAGTTAGTTCCAATTCAGAAAGCAAAGTCAAAGTCGGACTTTCGCTGACTTCTTATAGTGCCGCTCGATTGAACACGATCGCTCGAAAGCTGGGAATATCAAGGTCGGAACTCCTAGAACGCTTGGCAAAAGGCGCTCTGGATATTTCTAGCGACAAGACGGAAGTTACTGTCACTTGGAAAAAAGGTGAAGAAACGAAGGTAGAGACCGCTGACTTGCAAGGGGAAACAGCCGAAGAAAGCGAAATTAATGACGCTAGAACGGCAGAAACTCTATTGGACTCGGTGAAGGTAAAGCCAAATCCGCTGCAAGAAAGTTACGAAAGTTTACAGCAGCAGTTGGCAGAACGCGAAAGTTCGATCGCATCTTTGCAGCAGCAACTCGCCGAAAAGCAAAATCTCGAAAGCCAATTGCAGGAAACTGTAGCGAAGTCAAGTTACGAAAGTTTACAGCAGCAGTTGGCAGAACGCGAAAGTTCGATCGCATCTTTGCAGCAGCAACTCGCTACCGAAAAGCAAAATCTCGAAAGCCAATTGCAGGAAACTGTAGCGAAGTCAAGTTACGAAAGTTTACAGCAGCAGTTG